>VMTI01000217.1 GCA_013791675.1 bacterium
ACATATCCGAGGAAAAATTTATTATTACCTTTGTTACCGCAAAGGAAAAAATGTTCTCAATAAATATTTAAGCACTACCAAACCTATGAAAATCGTAAAAGAGATTGAAAAACGAAGGAAACTTATAAAAGAACTTAGGGAAGTTAAAATAGCGCTAAAAATGCTTAGAAGTATTCGTCCTAAAATATTATGAGCAAATATTTTCTTTATGCCAGGAAATCAACTGAATCCGAAGACCGGCAGATCATGAGTATTGAACAGCAGTTCACAGAAGTTAAAGAATACGCTAAAAAGGAAGGACTAAATATTATTTCTGAGTTTACAGAATCAATGACCGCCAAGAAACCCGGGCGGCCTGTCTTTAATGAACTGCTTGCAAGACTTGAAAAAGGCGAGGCCGACGGGATACTTGCGTGGAATCCTGACAGGCTTGCCCGAAACTCTATAGACGGAGGGAGAATAATATATCTCGTTGATACCGGAGTAATTAAAAGTTTGAAATTCCCGACTTTCCGCTTTGATAATAATGCTTACGGGAAATTCATTCTTTCAATAGCTTTCGGACAGTCTAAATATTATACCGACAGCCTTTCTGAAAACATCCGGCGCGGAATCCGGCACAAACTCAGAAAGGGAATCTGGCCGGGATGGGCGCCGTTAGGTTATTTGAACGACCACAAAACAAAAACTATTGTAATTGATAAAGAAAAAGCCCCACTGATCGAAGAAAAAATTGAGATCAAACAAAAACTGAACAGTTTTGCGTAATCCGGTGCATTCGAACGGTAAATCCGTTATTATCCGAACGGCTGCTTTTTAAATTTCCTCCTGCTCAATTAAATTTACAAAAGTGTTCGAATGAAGTCAAATTTCAGGGTGCTTTTTGGGCATTTTAGAGCGTAATTTTCTCATAGACTCACCTTCCAACCGGATGTTATAAGCATTGTGAACCAGACGGTCACATATGGCGTCGGCTATTGTGGGTTCGCCTACAAAATCGTGCCATTTTTCCACCGGAATCTGACTTGATATTATTGTGGACCGCACATTATGACGATCCTCCATAATTTCTAAAAAGTCTTTTCGTTCCGCATCTGAAAGAGGAGAGAGTCCCCAATCATCCACTATCAGCAGTTTTACCCGGGATAGTGTTCTCAGTAATTTAATATAACTGCCGTCAGCTCTGGATATTTTCATTTCCTGAAGAAGCCGCGGCAGCCTGACATAACAGGTTCTTACTCCCGCTCTGCAGGCGCCGTTTCCAAGAGCGCATGCAATATATGTTTTACCCGCGCCCGTCGAGCCGGTAATGATTATATTGTAAGAGTCTCTTATCCATTCGTTCTGCGATAATTTCAAAATAAACTGTTTTTCCAATCTCCGTCGTGCGCTAAAATCAATATCTTCAACACAGGCATTTGAATAACGGAAATGAGCTTTACTCAGCAGCATTTTGAGTCTTCTGTTTTCACGATACATTATTTCCTTATCCACAAGCATACCGAATCTCTCGTCAAAACTCAGTTCTTTGTAAGCGCGATTCCCGGACTGCTCTTTTAATCCTTCCGCCATTCCATTAAGTTTCACCGAAATCAGTTTGTCAACGACAACATTAAACATTTTTTTCATCTCCTTTATTTATAAAGTTCTTTTCACCATAAGCCTTTGGGAGCTCGTCTCCCAAAGGAAGCAAAGGAGTCCGCTACGGCGGACGACTGCGGTAGAGTTTCTTATAAATCATTGCCCGCATTTTTGTAATAATCGCCCCCGCGTATATTACGGTGCTCTATCGCTTTTACTGTTCTTCCTTCTCCTTCGACGACATTAACCGTGTCCAGTCTTTTCGCCAGAATGGATTTTATACTTCTGTAACTGTACGCTTTTACCGACAGCGCTATTTTACAGGCATTCTCCACTCTCTCCGGCGAATACGTTTTTGCTAATCTTATAATACCCAGGCATCCCCTGAATCCATGTTCGGGATGTCTTTTTATTTCCATAATGCTTTCCATCATCATTTTCGTATCCTGCCCGATTTTCTCACCCCAATTTTTTATCCTTTCAGGTGTCCATTCCAGATAATGTCGGTGTTCATTGGGCATATGGTTTTTATCCGTCGTAAATACTCCCTTCTTATACGTTCTGATATGGGAAGCGGCCTGTTTGCCTTTATGGTAAATCTTCACGACAGACCAGTCGTATTTTATTTCTACATACTGCCCTATTAAAGTATAGGATACGCTGTAATAACTCTTGTCCAGTTCCACATGATAATCTATATGCACTTTTGCTTTCTTCCAGCTGCATACAATAAATCTTTCAGCAGGCAGTTCTTTAAGCGCCGGCTTGTCTATTTCCTGAAACAATTCATATCTGGATTTCCCGGTATTTGTCATCGGCCTGTTATTCAGGTTTTCTGTCTCCTCATAAATCGCCTCATTCAGTTCTTCGATTGAAAAAAACTTCCTGTTGCGCAGTTTTGCCAGTATTCTTCTTTGTGCCTGCAATACCGCATTTTCCACCTTCGCTTTGTCTTTTGGTTTTCTTACTCTCGCCGGCAGTACCGCCACATCGTAGTGCTGCGCCATTTCCGCGAACGTCTTGTTCAGTTCAGGATCATAGTAGCAGGCGTGCGTTACTCCGGATTTTAAATTGTCTATAATTATGCATTCGCAGCATCCGCCATAATGCTCAAATGCTTTTATATTACTTTTTACCAGGTTTTCCACTTTCTGATTCGGTACCGCGCAGGCAAATATATATGAGCTTACTCCCACCGATGAGACAAATAATTCAGTTTCTATTTCATTCCCTGTCTGTGCGTCGGTGTAATGCGGTTTATCTCCCGAAAAATCTTCCCACATCTTCTCGCCCGCTTTGTGGTTAAACCTCATCGTTGTCTTTGTCGTCTTTATATAATCCCGGTAATGCTTATAAAACTGGCTCCGCCCGTATCCTTCAGGATTCACTTGTTCATATTCTTCGTATAGTAATTGCAGTGTCACTCCTTTTCTCAGCATCTCTTTTTCCAGATATTCATAATCAAGATTCTTATCCTTAATGCGTATCCTGCATGGTTCCGGAAACAGCAGTTTATGTAGTTCGTCTTCATCCAGCGCTGATATTTCCTCATAACTGGTTCTCTTTTCTTTCAGCTTTTGCACATAGTCGTGCGCCGTTGATGCGGATATATTGCAGGCCCTCGCTATTGCCCTTATGCTCAATCCCATCTTCAGATAAAGTCGGCTCGCCTCTTTTATCTTCCTCATTGTCGTTCTCCTCATTTTGCCCCCCTTTTTTGAGGGCATTTTATTACATATTAAGGAGTTTCTAAAAAGCTCGCCGTCTTACTTTTTGTTTGTTTTGGCGTAAATCCGTTTTACCCCACAATACTGTTCGGATAAAAATCGGATTTGCCGTTCGAATGTTAGCGGATTCGGTGTTCGAATGTCGCCGGATTTAGTGTTCGGATGCTACCGGATTTTGCAATAATGGGGGTTATCTCCAATTCTACTCTGCAATGCTTCAATATTCACCTTTAATATGTCATAAAAATGATATTCATTAAAAGGGGCCTGCTCCCTATTTAATGCCCTAACCCCGCCACCTGATATTTCCGACTGAGTGGATCTAATGATACAGTTGCCTGGGCCGGCAAATAAATCAATAAACACAGCATTTCCCTTATCCGTGAAACATCTTCTAACTTCGCAGGTGGCATTCAAATATTTTTCTAAGAAATAATATTTATCTTCGGCCCATGAACCAACACATTGCACAGGTAAACCATCTTGTCCTGGAACCGAGCAGTTACCATTAAAATCTTTGCAATGAGGGAAATCACATATTCTTGTTTCCATCTTCAATCATACTAAGAATAGTCCATTAAGTTAACACGCACCTTTACTTGGCTACAATGATACTGAACACAAAAAGGAAAAGCCACTTGAAATAAAGGATTATAAAAGGATGGTAACAAAGGTCTGGAAAAAAAGCAGGAAACCTGCCAAAATCAGGGGCGGTTATTTGAACATGTTCAAAACCCTAAAAAAGGAGGCTTGCTGCTATGACTATCCTATTTCAATCCTACTCAGAAATCAAGAATCAAACAAATGTTGTATTAGCA
>VMTI01000062.1 GCA_013791675.1 bacterium
CCCCGCGACAAATTATAAAAATACTTTGGAAAGCGTTTCATTTTATAAATATTAATCCGAAAGTGTCAATTATTCAGGGTGCGCTTTATTCCACGACAACGCTTTTGGCGAGATTGCGGGGGCGGTCTATATCGCAGTGCCTGTAAAGAGCGATATAGTAAGATAGAAGCTGAAGGGGTATGACGTTCAGCACAGGGCTCAGCTCTTCGGAGGTGACGGGAACGAAAAATACCTCGTCTGCTATTTTTGATATCAGCTTGTCGCCCGCGGTTGCCACGGCGAGAATGATTCCTTTTCTTGTGCGGGCTTCCTGGATATTTGAGATGAGTTTTTCATAAACTTTGCCCTGCGCGGCGATGGCCACAACAGGCATATCTTTGTCTATGAGGGCTATGGGGCCATGCTTCATTTCCCCCGCGGCATAACCTTCGGCGTGTATGTATGATATTTCTTTGAGTTTCAGGGCGCCTTCCAGCGCAATGGGAAAATTGATGTTTCTGCCGAGATAAAGAAAAGCGTTTTTGCGGTAATATTTTTTAGCTACCGCGGCTATGGATTTATCTTTTTTTAATATTGTTCTTATCTGATGCGGCAGTCTGAGAAGAGCGGTCATTATTTTTTTTGCCTCTTCCCTGCTTACGGCTTTCCGCACTCTTCCGAGATACAGGACGAGTAAATAAAGCGCTATAAGCTGCGTCGTAAAAGCTTTTGTTGAAGCCACGCCTATTTCGGGGCCCGCATGGGTGTAGATGAGCCCGTGGGCCTCCCGCGCTGCGGATGACCCCACGACATTGCATATAGCGAGTGTTTTAAGTCCCGCGTTTTTGGCCAGCCGCAAAGCCGCCAGGGTGTCGGCGGTTTCGCCCGACTGGCTGATTATAACCGCAAGATTATTTTTGTTCATCACCGGCTCGCGGTACCTGAATTCGCTGGCGATATCCGTTTCACAGGGTATTTTAAGAATTTTTTCAATCAGAAATTTTCCCGTCATTCCCGCGTGATAAGCCGTGCCGCAGGCAACGATAAAAATTTTTTTGATATTACGGACGTATGAGGGGCTTAACCCTATATCGGCGAGGTGAATGCGCCCGTTATCTATGTCCAGTTTGCCGCGAAGCGTGTCTTCTATGGCTCGCGGCTGTTCAAAAATTTCCTTGAGCATAAAATGACGGTAGCCCTCTTTTTCCGCTTTTTTGGGGTTCCAGAGTATGCGGGTTATTTTTTTCTTTATATTTTTTCCGCCGCTGTCAAAAACTTTTATATCCGAATTCGTCAGCATAGCCGTTTCCCCGTCATCAAGAGATATTATGTCGCGGGTGCGGCTCAGAATTGCCGGGATGTCGCTGGCGATGAAGTTTTCATTTTTCCCCACACCTATTATAAGAGGCGTGTCTTTGCGGGCGGCTATTATCACTCCCGGTTCATCATTTGACATTACGCCAAGAGCGTAAGAGCCCCGTATTTCTTTAACGGCCTCCTGCACGGCGCCGAGAAGATTTTTTTCTTCTTTATATGATTTTCAATGAGATGCGCTATTATTTCGGTGTCGGTCTCAGATTTGAATTTATGATTTTGTTTTTTCAGCTTTTTTTTGAGCTGCAGATAGTTTTCCACAATGCCGTTATGCACAAGAACAATTTTTCCCGTGCAGTCCGTGTGAGGATGCGCGTTTTCTTCAGACGGTTTTCCGTGAGTCGCCCAGCGTGTATGGCCCAGCCCGGCGGAACCCGCTATTTTTTCGCCAGCTATTTTTTGCGCCAGCTTGGAAACTTTTCCTTCGCAGCGCCGGAGGATAAGTCCATCGGCCGCATTTACGGCTATACCAGCGGAATCATAGCCGCGGTATTCAAGCCGTCTAAGCCCGTCTATAAGGATGGGTATAATATTTTTTTTACCGGTGTATCCTACAATTCCGCACATGGTGTTATTTTATATTGTTTTTCAAATTATTCCAAGAGACAGCTTTGATCCAATTGCCTACCGGCGGAGTTTTGAGCATGACATCTTTTTCTTTTTTGAGTCCTGAATAAGTATCGCAGGCCTCCCTTATAACACTTACCCTGTGCCCGCGGAAAGTTAATTCCTGGGCCGTGCAGAAAAGGCATCTGTCAAGCGTAAGTCCGAACAGTATGCAATCGCGGGTTTTGACATTTTTTTTCCGCCACTTTTCAAATCCCGCGATATCAGGATATGGCCATGAAGTTTTTTTGACCGTTCCCGCGTTTTTGCGCGTCCATACGGGCGAATTCATAGCCTTAATCCACGGCTTTCTTTTGATGTTCTCCGGTATTTCAGACTCAAAGCCGGGTGTTCCGGGAACGCAGTTTTCATTTTTATCGCCCCAGCGCGGATGCCGGTAATCGGCCATAATTTCCCCGACTCTAATTTTTCTTTTTATAAGGAAGGGAATAAGAATTTCTTTTGTGAAACGAACCATGGGGCGTTTTTTATAAAAACTTCCCGAAGATAAGGTAAACTCTTTTTGAAAATCAACGCAGACAAAAGAAAATGAATCCATCGCTCTTCAGCGTTTGGAGTATTGGAATCTTTTCCTTGCTTTGGGCTGACCGGGCTTTTTTCTTTCCACGATTCTGGTATCTCTTGTCAGAAGTCCCTCTTTGCGTAGAACTGTTCTGTAATCCTCGGATATTTTTACAAGAGCTTTTGATATGCCGTGCCGTATCGCCTGGGCCTGAGCGGAAATGCCTCCGCCGGACACATGGGCGTTGCAATCGTACTTTTTGCGCGTGTCCGTAAGTATCAGGGGCCGGAGCAATTCGTGCCTCGCGGCCATTTCGCCTCTGAAGTACAGCTCAAAATCTTTTTTGTTTACTGTTATTTTTCCTTCGCCGTCTTTCAGTACAATTTTTGCTATAGCCAGTTTTCTTTTTCCCGAAGTCGCTATCTCAACCATTCTGTCCCCCTGCTATATTTGCCGCGTGCGGATGCTCAGCCCCCGGATATATTCTTACCCTTCGCAGCGCCACCGCTCTTAAACGGTTTTTTGGGAGCATGCCTTTAAGCGTTTCCATCATTACCTTAGAAGGATTTTCGGCAAGAAGTTTTCCGAGAGTAATTTTTTTCCAGTGCCCCGGCCTTGTGGTCGGATGAAAAAAATATTCTTTCTTTTTTGCTTTGGTGCCGCTCAGTTTAATTTTGGCGGCATTGATAATAACAACACCGCAGTTGCCGAGCTTGTTGGGGAAATAAGGAATCTCGTCCTTGCCCCTCAGCATTTTGACTATCTGCACGGCGCAGCGCCCCGGGGCTTTCCCTTCGGCATCGTAAACAAACCATTTTATGTCGCTCATAATGACGTATTGTATTAGAAGAGGGTATTCCTGTCAATAACCAATAAAAAATTTCTTGGGAATAGGAAGGGACATCGTGACCCCCCGGGGAAGAAATATAGGTTTGTTAGATTGGTTTGTTTTGGAGAAGACGAGGAAAAGAAGTTGAGAATTATTTGTAAAGGGAATAAATCCTCCCCCTTGAGGGGGAGGACAAAGGTGGGGGAGAAGAAGAAAAAGGTAAGAAAGGCAAAGAGGTGAAAAAAATGGGCACAACAGTTAAAATACTTTTGGGAGGTATTCAACTATGTGCCCATATAAATATTACTCAATTATGAGAAAAAGTAAAGACCCGAAACATTTGAGGTATGAGATGGTGTTGGCAGCAGAGAAGTACGGAATAAAAAAAACAGCCCGGGATTTTATGGCAACCAGAAATACTGTCAGGAAATGGTATAG
>VMTI01000164.1 GCA_013791675.1 bacterium
GAGGCGGGGCCCTGTGAGATTCGCAGAATCTCCAGGTGTGAGTCCCGCGAGGCGGGGCCCTCCGCCGCTATTAATGTTGTTTTAGGAAAATGCAGAACGTCTCCATTGTTTTCATTTTTTCTTGCGTTGGGTATTGTTTTGACGGGCTGTTCTCCTTCGGGTAAAACCCGTTATTCGGGAGACACGATAGTGTTTTCATCCATTGGCGACGCATCTTTTCTTAATCCCGTTTTGGCGGGAGATGCTTCATCGGCTGAAATAAACGACCTTGTCTATAACGGCCTTGTGAAATATGATAAAAATCTTGTTCTAACCTCCGACCTTGCGGAAAGCTGGGAAGTGTCGGACGGCGGCAAGACCATAATTTTTAAGCTGAGAAAGAATGTGAAATGGCATGACGGCGCGCCTTTCACTTCCGCAGACGTTGTTTTTACATACAATTGCCTTGTTAATCCGGACATAATTTCACCCCGTTCAGGGCGTTTTAAAATGATAAAGAACGTTGAGGCGCCGGACGATTATACTTTTGTCGTGAAATACGCATCTCCCTATTCTCCCGCGCTTGAATCATGGGGCCTGGGAATAATACCGAAGCACATATTTGAGAAATGTGATTTTCAGAAAAACCCCGCGAACAGAAATCCCGTCGGCACGGGCGCTTATAAATTTGTTAAATGGGTGTCCGGAGAGAAAATAATTCTGGAAAAAAATAAAGAATATTTTGAGCCAACCGGCAACATTGGAAGAATAATATACAGAATAATACCGGACAGTTCCGTGCAGTTTCTTGAGCTCGAAAAACAGGGCATAGACAGCATGTCTCTTACGCCGCATCAGTATAAATTTAAGACGGACGGGGTTGAGTTTAATAAAAATTACAATAAATTCCGCTACACAGCTTTTCAGTACGCTTATATCGGCTATAATCTCACAAACCCCCTTTTTCAAGATAAAAGAGTGCGGCGCGCCATAGCGTACGCGATAGATAAAAAGGCGCTCGTGGACGCTGTTTTGCTGGGATGCGGAAAAGAAATATCCGCCAATTATCCTCCGTCGTCATGGGCATATAATCCGGACACGGAAAAGCTCCGGTACGATCCCGTAAAAGCCCGCGCGCTGCTTGATGAGGCGGGGTGGAAAGATTCAGGAGCCGGCGGGGCGAGGCAGAAGGACGGCCTTAAATTCTCTTTTACTCTCCTGACAAATCAGGGAAACAAAATGAGGGAAGAATCCGCTACTATAATACAATCCCAGCTGAAAGATGCCGGGATAGACATGAAGATAAGAATTCTGGAATGGGCGACGCTGATAAACAGGCATATAGACCGTAAGGATTTTGACGCGGTTCTGCTGGGCTGGTCTTTAGCTGTTGACCCGGACTGCTATTCACTGTGGCATTCTTCCGAAATAAGGCCCGGCGGCTTTAATTTTATTTCATACAGCAATCCCGAAGTAGACGCTCTCATAGAGAAAGGCCGGAGGAGCTTTGACCGCGCTGAAAGAAAAAAAATATACGGCGAGATTCAGAATATAATTTCCGCCGACCAGCCCTGCTGTTTTCTTTACGCGCCGGATTCTCTTTCCGTTGTCGCTTCGCGTTTTCAAGGAATTGAGCCGACTGCGGCGGGGATATCTCATAATTTTTTAAAATGGCATGTGCCGGCAAATTTGATAAAATACAAGTGAGGAGGTTTGTGTGATAAGAAGATTTTTGGGCTTTTTGAATTTCTGTTTAGTCGCCGCGCTTTCTTTTTATTATTTGAATCTCTGCGGCTTGTCCGTTAAAGAGTTTTTTGCCGTTTCTCCGCAGGTGTTTATTCTCGCGTTTTGCTTTATTCTGCTTTTTGCCGGAGAAAATTTCATGAGAGCTTTTGTCATTCCCGCGCTTCTTTATTACGGACTCTTCGGCTTGTTTTTTTACCCGTGGACGGGTGTTGATATAGCAAACCAGGCTGTGCATATACTGCTTCTTATAAATGCTGTTTATTTTCTTCTGGCGCTGGTTATTGGTTTTAAAATAATATCTCTTTTGCTGGGGTTGGCCGCAGGCATTATCGCCTGCGCGGGTTTGCGGGGTTATCAAACAGGCCTGCTGCGGCAGGATATGCCTCTCGCGAAAAAATATTTACCCCAGGATTTGAGGCCGTCAGAGAAGAAGAAAACACCTCTTAAGAAACAGATGCGCTCAATGATGTCTGTCGACGAGAGATGGAAAAAGAAAAATTAATAATGAATAGAGGCAAGGAAACAAAAACAATGTCTTTCGGGCTTGCCCGCATGAGAAAAGCTCTCGCGGGAGAGGGATTCAGGCAGAATTTCAGATGCATTCTTATAGCAGGCTCCACCGGCAAATCCCAGACCGCGGTTTTCGCGGAGCAGCTGCTCATACGAGCGGGGCATAAGGTGGGGACATATATTTCGCCTCATCTTGAACACATAGGGGAAAGGATTCGCTTAAACGGCTGCGGGATTTCGGATTCGCTTTATTACAGCGAAATGGCGCGTTTCAAAAAATATTCTTTAACATATTTTGAAAAACTGACCGCCGCCGCTTTTATGTATTTTATGAGGAAGAAAGTGAAGTGGGCAGTTGTTGAGGTGGGCCTCGGCGGAAGGCTTGACGCGACCAATGTGCTGAAAAACGAAATTTCGCTTATTACGGGAATATGCCTGGAGCACACGGAATATCTTGGCGGGAGCGTTCCCGAAATAGCCCGCGAAAAAGCGGGCATAATAAAAAAAGGGAGCATGGTGATAATTCGCCCGGGAGGCGCGGAATCAGATATAATAAAAAAAATAGCGGCCTCTAAAAATTCCCGCGTGATATATGCTTCGCCGGTAAAATCATTTTATGAAACGGCTTTTCTCCGTGAGAATTATTCGTTTGCCTGCGCGGCCGCTTCCGCGGCGGGAGTAAACTTTAAGAAAAACTATTTCCCCGGATATATTCTGCCGGCGCGTTTTGAGAAGAGAAAATACAGAGGGATTGATGTCATCCTTGACGGCGGGCACACACTTGACGCGTGGAGAGAGATAAAATCGGAGATGAGAAAAATCCCCGCTCCGCGCATCTGCGTTTTTTACGCTTTGAGAGACAAAAAGATAGAAGAAATGCTATCATTGTCAAATGGGATTTTTGAAAAAATCTTCTGCTCGTCTTTTCCTCATGAAAGGGCAATGAGTAAAAGCGAGCTTAAAAGCAGAATAGGTTCGCGAGGCGTTGAAATAACTACTTCGCCTCAGGAAAGTTTGATGAAAGCCGCGGCGCTGTCGCCGAAAGTTATTTTGTGTTTCGGGTCGCTGCTGGGCGGAGCGTATCTAAGGAAAAAAATATGGAACGCGGGAAAATGAAAGCCATAGGCATAGACATAGGCGGAACTAACACCGCTGTTTCAATATGCTCCTTGTCGGGAGAAACGCTCAGGCATTTTGCTTTTCCGACTCTGCTTTCGCGCAAACCCGAAAAAACAATAAAAAATATATTCAAAATAATCGGCGAAAAATGCAAGCTTGACGAAATAAGCGCCGCCGGAATAGGCGTTCCCGCCATGATAAAGGCGAAAGACGGCTTTGTTTTTTACGCTCCGAATCTTGGATGGAAAAATTTTTCCGTCAAAAAGGCTGTGCTCGCGGAACACAAATTCAGGAAGCTGGTTTTTGAAAACGACGCTAACTGCGCGGCATGGGGCATTTATAAAAAATATCCGGGTGTAAAGCCGCATTTTCTGGCGGCGATGACGCTTGGCACCGGCATAGGCGCCGGTTTTGTATCCGGCGGAAAACTTTTTTCGCACAGGGATATTTCAATTTTTGAGGCGGGGCACATAAAAATAGAACCGGGCGGCCTTAGATGCGGCTGCGGCGCGAAGGGCTGCCTTGAGGCCTACTGCGGTTCGGCTTATATGAATAACTGGGCGGCTTCTTACTGGTCCAAAACGCGTTTCGCGGGGAAGGATTTAAGCGCGCAGGAAATTTGCTCC
>VMTI01000095.1 GCA_013791675.1 bacterium
TACGAGTTCGATTCTCGTATGCGCTACCAAAACGCGTTTTTAAGGCTTCATCCGTTAAGATAAACGCCGGGGGAAAATTAATTAGATATGGAAAACATTAAAACACCGGAAATTCCGGATTTGCCGGGTTGCCCTCACTTCCACCGCTGCGGCGGATGCTCGTGGCTGGACATTCCCTACGAGGAACAGCTTGAAAAGAAACGCGCTATTTTAGAGGAACATTTAGCGCCGTTCGGACAATGTGTCAAAGACGAATTGATTCCCGCCGTGGAACAATTTTATTACAGAAATAAAATGGAGTTTACCTTCGGCGGTACGGCGGCTGAACCTTTTATCGGACAGCATTACAAAGGTTCGTTTCACAGAATAGAAAATCTCACGCGCTGTCTTTTGTTTGATAAAAGGATAGGCGCTGTTCTGGAAAGGATAAGAGTATACACGGCGGGCGAATCTCTCCATCCTTATAATCCTAAAACTCACGAGGGCTTTCTCAGGCATCTTAAGGTGCGGTGCTCCAAGACGGAAGATGATATGATGATAGTGCTTGTGACCGCTGGCGTTTTTGATAAGGCCGGCGATTTCGCGAAAATCTTTGAAGAATTCCCGTTTATTAAAAGCGTTTATTACGGCATCAACTCAAGGCTTTCGGACATTGCCGACTGCGAGCAGCTTTTTCTTTTAAGCGGAAAGGCGGAGCTGACGGAAAAAATGGACGAGACAACATTTATTGTTTCTCCGGAATCTTTTTTCCAGCCGAACACAAAAATGAGCATAATGATGTACGAAAAAGCGCGGGAGATGATGGAACTGTCAGGGGAAGAATACGTTCTTGACCTTTACAGCGGCTCCGGCGGTATAGGGCTTTACATAGCGAAAGGCATAAAATATCTTTACAGCATTGAGCTCCAGAGCGAGTCTGTAGAAATAATGAAAAAAAATCTTTTAGCAAACGGCATAGAAAACACCGAGGTATTATGCGGCGATGTGAAAAACACGCTGTCTCTTATAAAGCGTAAAAGTTTTGACTATGCTATTCTGGATCCTCCCCGTTCGGGGATGAGCAAAAAAGCCATAAGAAGAGTCGCGTTAAAGGACATAAATAAAATCGTGTTTTTTTCCTGCAAGATAGAGACCGGAGTCCAGAATCTTCTTGAATTCGGAAAATACGGCTACAAAGTCGTGCGTGCCATCCCTTTTGATATGTTCCCGAACACGCCTTTTATGGAAACGGTCTTTCTGCTTTCCAGATGAATCCTCTGAATCTTGAAGAGAATCTGAATCCCAGGCAGTTAGAAGCTGTTATGCGCAAGGACGGGCCGGTGCTTGTTCTCGCCGGCGCCGGCACGGGGAAGACCAGAGTTATCACTTACAGAATTGCCAATCTCGTCGCCAATGGCGTTAAACCTGAGCGGATTCTGGCTGTCACATTTACCAACAAGGCCGCGGGAGAAATGAAGGACAGGGTTATGAATCTTGTGGGCGACGATGCCGGACAGCTTTGGGTTTCCACTTTTCATTCTTTCGCGCTGCGGGTTCTGCGAAGCGAATACAGGAATTATGATTTGCAGTGGGATTTCAGTATTTTTGACGAAACCGACCAGCGCAATCTGATGAAGCAGATTCTGAAAGAATACGGCCTTGAGGAAAAAATAAAACCCAGAACGGCGCTTTATTACATTGATATAGCCAAGGGAAAGCTGCTTGACTGGGAAAGCGCGACGCTCCACACAGTTTTTGACAGCGCCGTTGGCGGGGCTCTCGTTGAGGTGTACAGCGCTTATCAAAAGCGGCTGAAGAAAAATAACGCCAAGGATTTCAGCGACCTTCTGCTTGACCTTATAGTGTTTTTTAAAGAACATCCCGAAGCGCTCCAAAAATATCAGGAGCATTTCAGCCACATACTCGTGGACGAATATCAGGACACGAATTACGCGCAGTA
>VMTI01000135.1 GCA_013791675.1 bacterium
AATCTATGCCAAATTCTTCGGGCGCGGCATAATTGATTTCATAAGTGAACGGGCTGTCAAACGCCGAAAAAGAATATGACGCGTATATCACCCTGTACCGGGAACAGTATCCTGTCGGGTTTTCGGTGGATACGGACGGCGCTATCCACGAAAGGCTTATATCTCCGTCACCATTTAACACCATGCCGCTGAGCATTGTAATAGTCAGCGGCCGCCACGGCGGAAGCGTCGTCGTAGAAGCTTCATTTGAATATCTTCTCTCATAATAATATGTCGTAATAGCTGACAGCCGGAAGTAATACGCCATATCCGAAGCAAGGCCTGTCACAACATATGGATGATTTGTGATGGGCGTGGAATTGTATCTTTGATAAATTCCAGTCTCGTCGCTCATTCCCGCGTTTTTCCAGCCGTTATTAGCGCCGTCATCGCCGCCCTGATGGGTGGAATAAAAAACATAGTATCCTTCAAGGCTTGAATCAAAAGTCCAGTCAAGAGTAACTTCATGCCTGGCTCTGTCTGTAACTGCAAGCCCAGAAGGAAGCGCAGGTGGCGTAAGAATATAGGTTCTTGAAACGGCATTGCCAAGTTCAAACACAGCGTTTACATGTGACGGAAAAGCTTTGGGCGGAGGAATTACATAATCATACGCGCCCCCGGTGGACAAATATTCAAAGGCATTCATTCTTACGATGTCATAATTGCCATTGTCGTCGGCCTTAACAAGAATTGTTCCATCCATATCCGTTCTGTATATAATACATTTGCCCGCCATTAATCTTTCCAGAATCGCATCGGCGGGCGGCCCGTTTACGACCGTTTTTCCTCCGGTTGGAATAAAAGCAAATTTCGGACTCATCCAGTCGAGAAAAGCGGCTTTATTTGAACCATTCGTGTCTGAGCCGTGATGTTCCGCTTTAAAAATATCTATAGGGTTTTCGCCCGGGGTATTAGTCATGATAGAATCTTCCTGCGCGCCTTCAGCGTCGCCGCCGAAATAAAATGTGCTTTCGCCGAGAGAAAGCTTTATAACCATAGACCGCGGATTGGGTAATGCCGTATCATACGCGCTCAAAACTCTGACTCTAACTTTCGTATCCCAGCCGGGGCCGTAATTTGTATCCGGCCCGCTCAAATAACATTCATATGGTTGTTTTGAAGTTGTCGCCGTAAAAGTAGAAATCCTATACACCGCGCAGCCCTCATTCGCTATACGCGTGGCGTTATCGCTATTCATCTCATCAATTTCATCCTGGCCGGTGCAGTAAAAATTTTGAACGGCATATCTGTCCATTGCCATTTTAATTCCGTTTGAATGGTCCTGATCGGGATGAGTCAGAATCATGTGATTGATTGTTCCGCCCACGCCTATTATTTCATCAAGAAAATCGTCAAGATATAAATTTGCATTGGCGGTTGAACTTATATTACCGCCGTCAATGATAGCGTTATCCCCATTGGGTAGCTGAATAAATATGCAATCGCCGAGAGTGCTGTTGGCCATAAGCACATAGAACACTTTTATATAATCTGTCCCATACAAAAACTGCGGAACAAATGACATAAAAAACACGGTCAGTATCAGCCGGTATCTCATAATTTAGCCGCTTTTTTTTCTTCGCCTCGGAAAAGCCTGGCGATGTTTGCCCTGTGCGAAAACAAAACAAAAGCAAACGCCGCCACGGCGAATATTTTAATTTCCACCGACAGGCCGAATATAAAACAGAAAACTGGGAAAAATCCCACCGCTATAATAGATGACAGCGAAATTATGCCAGACAGCGCGAAAACAGCGACAAATACGGCAAAACTGGAAAGCAGGCAAAGCGGCGCGAGAGCCGCCGCCACGCCGGCGGAAGAGGCGACGCCTTTTCCGCCCCGGCCTTTAAGAAAAATTGAAAAATTATGGCCGAATATCACCGCGAGCCCCAGAACAATCTTCACAACGTAACTTCCGCCGAAGAAAAAAGGAAATATAAAACCTTTCGCCATATCCAGAAAAAAAACAAGAACGGCTGCCGGCAATCCCGCGGCTCTGTAAACATTGGTGGCGCCGGTGGAACCGGACCCGAGCTCCCGCAAATCCTTCTTTTTAAACAGCTTAACATAAAGCCAGCCGAAAGGTATTGCCCCCCCGACAAACGAAAAAATAAATAACAAAACTGTCTTCAAAGCTTCTGCCA
This sequence comes from bacterium, assembly GCA_013791675.1. Classification (GTDB taxonomy): domain Bacteria; phylum CG03; class CG03; order CG03; family CG03; genus CG03. The sequence continues at coordinate 2,184 of VMTI01000135.1, forward strand.
TTTTATTTTTACCGGCACTCCCTCAAGCTCATAACTCTCCCTGAATAACCTCTCAAAACATCTTTGATCCTGAACAGTCAATTCTTTTCTTTTGCTCCTGTATTTTATCAAAATTGTGGGCGGTGAGAAAGAAACCTGCTTCGCCGTGAGAATAAAAAGATGCAGGCGGGATTCCTCAATAATCTTTTTAACTCTCCTGTCCAGCCCCGCGAATTTTACGGCAGAACGTTTCTTCAAAAGAAAAATTTCTTGAACGGCTTTTGATATGCCTTTTCTTTTAGCTGCCGAAATCATAAAAACTTTAGGGACCGGAAGAAAAGCAAAGGTCTCACGCGCACTGCGCAGGAACATCCTCCTCTTTGAAAGAGGCGTAATATCGGATTTGTTAAATAAAAGAAAACATGGCTTGTGTTTTATCATAGCCGCTATACGTAAATCTTTCTGCGTGAGAAGCTTGGACGCGTCTATTATGAAACATACGGTGTCCGCGGAATGGAGCGCGTCATTGAAAAGACTCATGTTATAAACGCGCAGCTCTTCTTTTTTGTATCTTCTAAAAATGCCCGCGCTGTCATAAAATTTTATGATGCCGTCTTCCGTTTTACAAATTTCACCCACTATCTCATTTGTCGTGCCGGGGATAGGGGAAGTTTTAAAGCGCCGTGCACCCAGAACACCGTTTAGGAAAGTGGATTTTCCGACATTCGGCGCGCCCACAACAAGACAGGAAACATTTTCCTCAGCCGCCGGAGCCGCTTCTTTAGCGGCGACTTCTTCCGCGGCGTCCAAAAGCTCGTCAATACCTTGTTTGTGCAATGCCGAAATGGGAAAAACAGGAAGCCCGTAACCGTAAAGCTCGGACGCTTCGTCGCAGGCATCGGAGCTTTCCGATTTGTTGGCCACTATCCAAAGCAGCGGAGCAAATTTCCGCGCCTCAATTATAATTTCTTCATCCGCCGCACTGAAATCGGCAGGATCACACATAAAAAAAACAATGTCCGCAGATTTCAGGAGCGGTATATTCTCGCGAACAGCCTGCCCGTTAATCAAACCGACCGTGTCCACCGGAAAAAAAGTTTTGCCGTCGCGCTCAAAAACGCCCGTCTGATTATCGCTGGTGAGGCTTTCCGTGTCTTCCGGCCTGGAATAAGTCTTCCTTTTTGTCAATCGTGAAAAAAGAGTGGTTTTGCCGACTCCCGGTTTTCCTATAAAAATAATTTTCATACATCTATACTATGGGAACGGTGCTTTACCGTCCCCATATTTGTTCCCCTCTTACGCCTCTTATGAGGTCATATATTCCGCTCTTCAATTCTTCCAGCCCCAACTTTTGCAGAGCCGAAATTTTAACAGCTGCCGTGTCCGGGTAATCCCCGCAAATTTTATCGCTTTTATTCAACGCATATAATCTGGGGATTTTATCAAAACTTAAATTTCTAAGCGTCTCCTCTACAACCCCCTTGTGCATAATAATATTCGTGTCGCTGGCATCCAGCACAACAAGAACAACGGAGGCGGGTTCTATTTCTTCAAGAGTTGAATGAAAAGCGTTAATAAGCTGAGGCGGGATATCCCTTATAAAACCGACTGTATCAACAAACAGCACATCCTTGTCAAATATCCGCGTTCTTCTCGTCATCGGCTGAAGTGTCTGAAAAAGGCGGTCTTTCGCGACCGCTTTTTCTTTCGTCAGGGCGTTAAGAAGCGTCGTTTTGCCGGAATTTGTATAACCGCACAGCGCAATCACGGGAATGTTCAATTTTAATCTGCGGCTTCTTTGAATGCCTCTTCTTTTTTTAATATCCAGAAGATGCTTTTGCAAAAGCGAAATTCTTTTTTCTATGCGTCGGCGGTCAGTCTCTATCTCTCTTTCCCCGGGCCCTCTCAATCCTATGCCGCCCTGCTGACGTTCAAGATGCGTCCACATTCCCGCTAATCTCGGCAGAAGATACTGGCACTGCGCCAGTTCCACCTGATCTTTGCCATCCTGCGTGTGAGCCGACAGCGCGAATATATCAAGTATCAGGCGCGTACGGTCTATGACCTTTACTGAAAGCGTCTCTTCAAGATTCTTCTGCTGGCCGGGTTTCAGATTTATATCAAAAATAACAGCAGCAGCGCCGGCGGATTTGACTTCGCCCGCCAAAACCTCGGCCTGCCCTTTGCCTATATAGGAAACGCTGTTTGGCCGGTCTATTCTGAAAACAGTTTCACCGACGATCGTTCCCCGCGCTGTTTCAGCAAGGCGGCGCAGCTCTTCAAGCTCATTGCCGCGAACGACGCGAGGGCCCCTCTCCTTTATTTGCACTCCTACCAAAAAAACTTTTTCCATATGTGTTACGCTCGGCTCCTTTTTCAGGTCTCTTCATCCATGCGGTATTGAAGGGCTTCGGCGATATGCTCGTCGCTGATTTTTTCGCATCCGGCCAAATCCGCTATGGTGCGGGACACTTTCAAAATCTTATCCGCGCCGCGGCGGGAAATAGAGAACTGCGCGAGCGCGCGGCGCAGAAGTTTAGCGGCGTCCGGCGAAATTGTGCAAAACGTTTTAAGGTCATCCGAATCAAGGCGCGCGTTGGCGTAAACGCCTTTTTTGCCTTTAAGTCTCGCAAGAGACTTGAAGCGTGCTGCGGTGACCCGCTGTCTCACCGCGACCGAAGATTCGGCCGCTTCTCCGGAATAAATATTTTCAGATGTCTCGGGCAAGAGTTCAACCTGAATGTCTATTCTGTCCATTATGGGGCCGGATATACGGCTTCTGTATTTTTTAATTCTATACGGTGTGCACGCGCATTCCTTTGTCGGGTGGCCGTGATAACCGCAGGGGCAGGGATTCATGGCGGCCACAAGCATAAAAGATGCCGGAAAAGTGCTCGTCCCCCGCACACGTGAGACAGTGATATGTCCGTCCTCCATAGGCGCGCGCATGGCCTCCACCGCCCGTCGGCTGAATTCCGGAAATTCGTCAAGAAAAAGAATTCCCCGGTGAGCAAGGGAAATTTCCCCAGGCCTCGCCGAGGAACCCCCGCCGACAAGCGCCACATCTGAAATTGTGTGATGGGGCGATCTGAACGGACGGTTTGCCATAAGGCCTTCGCCTTCTTTCAGCATATTACAGGCGGAATATATGCATGAAACATCCATCGCCTCGCCGTCAGTCATCGGCGGAAGAATTCCGGGCATTCTCATGGCGAGCATAGTCTTGCCGGAACCGGGAGGCCCTATCATCAAAACGTTATGAGCTCCGGCGGCGGCAACTTCCAGCGCGCGTTTGACAAAATGCTGCCCCTCGACATCCGAAAAATCAGGATATGCCCTTTGCGGGGAACGAAATGGATCGCCGCCATAAGGAGATATCTCCGCGACACCGTTCAAATGGTCCGCAAGCTCTCTGACACTTTTAACGCCTATTATTTCTATCCCTTTGACTGATGCGGCCTCCGCGCAATTGGCGGAGGGAATGTAAACTTTATTTATTTTTTTCTCCGAGGCCGCAAGCATGGCCGGAATTATACCGCCGCAGGTTTTCACTTTTCCCGAAAGCGAAAGCTCCCCTATAAAAAGAGCGTCGGGGCAATCGACGGATTTCACGAAGCCTCCCGCGCAGAGAATTCCCACCGCCATGGCGAGATCCAATTGTGTTCCCTCTTTTTTTACATTGGCCGGCGAAAGATTTATTAAAATTCTGCTTGACGGCATTTTAAAACCCGAATTCGCAAGAGCCGAGTGAAGCCGGTCGCGAGCTTCTCTCACAGAAGTGTCGGGCAGGCCGACTATGCTGCATGAAGGAAGGCCCCTGCCTATATCAATCTCCGCTGTAACGATATAAGCTTTTATACCGTAAAGTGAAAAAGTTTTAATCTGCTTCAGCATCGTTTTTAAACCACTCCTCCGCGAATAAGTACTTGTTTTTTATTTTGATATCCACAAAACCGCCGTCATAAAGATCTTTGTTAAGGCATCTCTCTCCTTGATCATAAAAAACAACGGCGCGGACAATACCGGAATAATTTTCCGGATCTCCGCAGACAGAAATCACCACGGATTTTCCGATAAGTTTATTTTTCATAAATTCACGCGCGGCGGGAGCATCCAGAGCCCTTGCTACAGCATAAAGCATAATTATGGCTCCGTCTTTTGTTCTTAAAGTTCTGTAATCAAGTATCTCCGACACCTCCGCGGAAAATATATCAAGCGAAGCGTTCCAGTTAACATAGGGGAAAGCGCTTCTCGCGACGCCGAATTCATCATACACTTTGAAATTTCCGGCTCCCCGGAAATAAAAAAATAACACAGCTGCGCCGCAGACTATCAAAGTCGTCCACATATAAATCTTTTTTTTCATTCTAAAAACGTATCCTCTTCTCAACACCGAGATATTTTCTGCCCTCACCCGTTTCGTCCGGCTGATAAACCGCCCTAAGAATATTATTGCCTTTTATGCGG
>VMTI01000159.1 GCA_013791675.1 bacterium
TATTCAGCAGATTCGGTGCGCCGCTGTTTAACAAGGAATACGATGCTGAAATTACTTCGCTCATTCAGGAAGCGAAAGAATCCATTTTTATTGTGATGTATTGCATTCAGCCGGGTGAAAATAAATATCATCCCGTCCATAAAGTTTTGCAGGAACTTTTTGAAGCCCGTCGTCGAGGCGTTGAAATAGAAGTTATTCTTGAAATAGATGACAAGGGCGGTTATTTAAACGAACAAAATGTGAAAGCCAAAGAAATACTTGAGAAAGAAGGGATAAAAGTTCATTTTGATTCGGGCGGAACGGTAACGCATGTAAAACTTATAATAATTGACGACTATATTACTGTTGTCGGTTCTCACAATTGGACATACACGGCGTTTGCCTTGAACAACGAAGCTTCGGTAGTCATTGAGGGTTCGGAAGTTGCGACGGAGTTTTACAGATATTTCAGAACCATCAGATGAAAAACTTGTCATGTTTATGTGATTGTGATAAGATTCAAGAGATGAAAAAGGGAAGAATATAAATGAAGCAGAATGTACGGCGCGGCTGGCGGAAACTTTTGTTTGTCTCAGTGATGATTTTCGCTGCGTTTACTCTCACTGCCAAAGATGCTTTCTCGGCGGACTATATTCCTGACCCCGTTCTTGTAGGAACAGTAGATGTAGTTCCTCCTGTCACCAAGGAGGTTATTGTTGATCTAACTGCAACTCCAAAATCAGGATTTGTACCTCTTTCAGTGGCCTTTTCCTGCACAGCAGAGGCTGAAGTTCATTATGCTGATGAGATATGGGCACAGCCGCCGCAGGGGTCTGTTGAAGAGACAAAGCCGCTTTATAAAAAAGTTCCTGTTCCGGCAGAAGATATAAAAATCCCTGTGCTTGATGAGCCTATAAGAGAACTGGGTATTTATACTTTTACAGCTACGGCTGTGCATGGCGGAGTAACTGGCGAGGGTTCCGTTACGGTAACGGTAAAACCCTGTAAAGCTTCGAATAAGACAGTTACCACTAGCATCTCTTACGGCATTGATTTAGCAAAGGATAAAATGCAGAATATTATTACTGCTGCTCCTATGATAACCTCTGCATCACTGAGCGCAAGCGGGAATTTTAGCAAGAAAACCTCAGAGAAATGTTGCAACCTGGCATCTTCTCCAGTAGAAGTGAAGGAGTATTCTGGCGCTGCCTCAATTAAGGGAAATGTTACCTTTAATATCCCTGGCTGGAGTTGGAAGTTTGTGGCTATAGACCATCAGAAAAAGTTGTATAAAGTGAAAATAGATATTACTGCCGGGCCAGAGCTATCCCTCTCCCCATCAGGCACTTTGGGCATTTCCGGAACAGACGACCCCTGCGGATCTTCCTCGGTACAAATAGCTGGTTCTATGGCCATGAAAGTAGAACTTTCTTTTGGGGCTCACGCGGATTGCGAATATGCTGTATGGAAATCTGGCGGTCAATGGCGCTGGGAGGGAAAGGTGGAAGTTAAAGCCGAAGTAAGCGCCTCGACTGATGCGGGGGCATCGGTTACCTATCCGCTCCCTAATGGGCCGGGAAGTGGAAAGTTTTATTCCGGTGACTTAGACGGAACAGCAATAGCATCATTTACCCTTGGTAGCTGGGATTTCTCAAAAAGCGCAAGTGTAACAATTTTGAAAGGAACATAATTGGGAGTTAACGTATGGTTACTATATTAAGATTAGTGCTTGGCTTGTTTCTTTTATTCTTTGCCCCGTTAGTTTATGCTGACGAGATTTTTGATTGCATTATGAACACAGATCCCTATCCTATTCTAACTGACGGAGATGGCAATATCACCGTTCAGGGAAAGGTTAACTACGCGATATATACCAAAGAGGCAAAGATGAGTGATTTATTTAAAAAGACTAAAAATAAATCAAATAGAAAAAAAAATAAGATACCCGAGTATGTTGTCAGCCAGGATTTTCTTGCAATAAAGCGAAAAGATGTACCTGCTATCTGTAAAAATTTTAGCAAAAAGGAAAGACCGAAAGCAAAAAAACGTTATGAAGAAAAAATAGAAAATATCAGTAGATTTTATAAAGTTTACACTGACCTTGAATTCTTTAACAAGTCTTATTGGGGGAATTATAATAGTATTGCATACAACTGTATAGGTGGGCCTAAAGGTAAGACATTTCCTGCGTGGTGTAATGTAAAATTTGTTGATGGGCGCTATTATGTAACACGGGATATTGACGATTATAAAGACGGAACACATATTTTTTCTTTTTTAGATGGTTTGCACCCATGGAGCCATGGCGAGGAAGTACTCTTCAAACACTCAGACAAGAAGTTTATGGTTAATCTTATCTTCTATGCTGAAGATAATAAGGGGAGAGAGATTAAGGAAAACCCAGTTAGTCTTTCATATAATTCCGTTCCCTACCCCCCTGACCATTCCATTTTTTTAAAGGAAAATAAAATAAATGATGAGGAATCAGCCTTCTTCTACAAAGTGGTAGAAACCTTTCGCAAAGGTAGTGACGAAGAACTGTTACACATCTGGCATCCCGATGACCGGGAGAATATAGCGGAACAATTAAGTAGCGAGAAGCAGAATATCCTCACCAATATAACTCAGTTTCGCTGGTATTTCAAGAAAGTTGAAGATATCTATATTGTAGATAAGATATTTTCTTCAGACGGGGTCATCATATACTATGAACCGATAATCAAAGAAAAAAGAGCCCCCCTGCAGACTATTATATTTAAGAAAAGTAACCATAACTATTTTTTAGCAGCAGATATTCGCGGTTATCGAGAATATAGCCCTATTGGCCTCTTGCAATCAAAGTATATTCTTGATTCTATCAAGGAAAGATTAGAAGAAAGAAAATCAAAGAGATAAACATCAAACACCGATTTTTACAGCAGGTTTAACCACCACAATAACTCCCCAATTAAGCGGTCCATGTAATTTCAATAGTTCTATTGCCCAGACATGGAACAGAAACGGGTTTATTTAGTTTTTCAACTCCCATTTGCGCTGAACAACGAAGCTTCGGTAGTCATTGAGGGTTCGGAGGTCGCGGCTGAATTTTACAGATATTTTAGAACCATCCGATGAAAAACTTGCCGTGTTTATGTGATTGTGATAAGATTCAAGAGATGAAAAAGGAAAAAATATAAATGAAGATTATAGGAAATACACTATTTTTGAGTTGCTTTATTTTATATAGTTTTTCTTTTGCAGAAGATGTGAATAAGATGGATAAGTATGAAAGAATGGCAACTAAAATAACTTTAGATTTGCAAGAAGCCATCTTTAAAAATAGGATGAGTGGTAAGAGTTCTGAAGAAGAAATCGACGAAGCAATTGGCAAATATAGAGAAATTATAAAAGCTAAACCGGATTGTTTTTATGCACAAATAAAATTGGCAAAAGCTTATGGTGTGAAAAAAAAATATAAGAAAGCTGAGGGGAATTTCAGGGCAGTTATAGATAAGGTGCCAAACGAATCTATCAAAGACATTTTCTTTAAAGAAGACGCATATAGCGAATGGGGATTTATGTACGAAATTAGGGGCTTGGAAGACATAAAAGGATATGATATTGCTAAGAGAGTATATAATGAGGCTTTGCATGATTTTTCAAAAATGTTTAAAAAACATCCTGACAATTTAATGGTTCAAAGGATTATAAAAAAATTCAAAAGCTTAAAAAAACAAGTTCTTAATGAAAAATCTGAAAGAATCAAGGAAATTAAAAAACGAAAGGGGGAAATGCTGGCCGCTGATTTGTATTTTAAGATTCTTGAATTTTGGGAAACCGCTGATGATTTTTATTGGAAAGACGATTACGAACAGTCCATAGAATATTACGAAAAAGCATTAAAAATAAAATTGGAAATAGAACGAATTTGTCCAGAGGGTTTTTATCTGCCAATACCTTCAATTTATGAATCAATGGGGAATGTGTATAAAACATGGGGAAAATATGAAAAAGCGATAAAAATTTATGAAAAACAAATTCTACTTAATCCCGATGAAATGCCCGAATTGCTATACAGCCACATAGGTCTAATGGATTGTTACTTCGCAATGAACAAGTTTGACAAGGTAAAAGCAGAGTGTGAAATTATATTGAAGATGGATCCCGAAAATCAAAAAGCCAAAAGATACCTCAAAAAAATCAATAACGCAGAATAACAAAAGCAAATTATACCAACGGCTACAGGAATAAAAGTTCATTTCGATGCCGGCGGAACGGTTACGCATGTAAAACTTATAATAATTGACGGGCATATTGCTGTTGTCGGTTCTCACAATTGGACATATACGGCATTTGCGCTGAACAATGAAGCGTCAGTAGTCATTGAAAGTTCGGAAGTCGCCTCGGAGTTTTACAGATATTTCAGAACCATCAGATGAAAAATTTGCCATGTTTATGTGATTGTGATAAAATTTAAGATATGAAAAAGGGAAAAATGTAAATGAAGCAGAATATGCGCCTCGGCGTGCGGAAACTTTTATTTGTCTCAGTGATGATTTTCGCTGCGTTTACACTCACTGCCAAAGATGTTTTTTCGGCGGACTATATACCTGACCCGGTTCTTGTAGAAACAGTAGATGTTCCTCCTGTTCCCGTTGGGGTTACTGTTGAACTTGAGGCCTCACCCGATAAAGGGTTTGCTCCCCTCTCAGTAGCGTTTACCTGCACGGCAACTGCGGAAATTCACTATGCTGATGAACGGTGGGCAATGCCGCCGCAAGGGTCAGTTGAAAAAATAGTGCCTCTTTACAAAAAGGTTCCTGCAAACATTATTGAACAGCCGATCGACTTGACTATATATGAAACAGGCACTTATAATTTTACTGCTGTAGCGGAATATCAAGGAATGCAGGCCGAGAAGACTGTGACTGTCAAGGTTAAAAATTGTTTGGAATTACAAGCAGCTGTAGATACTGCTGAACAGGAATATGAAATAGCAACCGCTAAAGTTCAAAAAGCGTTGGCGGATGTATCGATTGCTGAAGCTAACATAGCTGAAGCAAATGCAGGAGCGAATTTAATTACAAGCCAACTGGCCTTACGTGGTTTCGTTCTTATTGGAGCTATGGAGGCAGTAGCTAGCGTATTACCGCAAATAGTTGCATTAGGAAAATCAATTGATATAACTGCAGGCCTTTTATCGGTGGCAACAGCTAAAACAATGCCAATTATTGCAGGTCAACTTGCAGAGCTTGTTAAACAATACGATGCGCTCTATGAGATGTGGGAAGTACTGGAAGAAGTGGTTCAAGGTATTAAAGATGAGGTTGTCGCTTTAGTCAAAAGTTATGATAAATTTATAGAACAGAAATATTATTGGCAAGCGTTATTGCCACATTTAGAACATTTGCATTCGTACTTTCTTAATCTGATGTTTCCAATATATAGCGAGTGGTTACGGTTAGCACGTCTGCTTGAACAATGTAAGCAGAGTATTTGAGATGATAGAACACGAAATAAATAATCAAGATTTGCAGAATAAGAAGATATCAGCGAGAAAGAAAAATAGACTGAAGTATTGGGCCTATATGATTATTGGAACTATAGTCCTCACCCTTATTGTAACAGTATTAGATATAGGGAAAGGGATAATCTCCCCAATTGGAACAGCTGCTTTTGCGTTAATTGCATTCTACATGTTGGTAAAAAAATCAAAACTTTATTTTGACGAAGATTTTAACTATAGAACAAGCACGAGAAAGTGTTTTTTTCTTTCCTGTATACTTTCTTGGATATTTGTAGGATTCATAGGATTTATCCTTTTTGCAAGCAAACTTGCACCCATAAGTTTCGTAGTACCAACGATTTTGATAAGTCCCATTTTTTTTGTGAACAGACATTATAGTTATGTGCAGTCTATATTACTTATGGATATTGAGAAGAGAAAATCAGAAATAATGTCGGTTTGTATTGCGATACTAATTACATTTAATGTCGTAATTGTTTTATTTTTTACTTTTCATATACATTGGGCAATTCCATATTCAAGAATTACTTTTGTATTTGATTTGTTCGTGACTTTATTTATATTTTTTTCCAGCTTACAAAAAATTAAGAAGACCAAAGAAGAGAAGAAGAGTCTTATTCCTGTGGTGTTAATAGCGCTTATAGGACTGCCTTTTGCAATTATATTACTGATTAAGAATATTGCGGGTATAGCTATTCAATAAAAATAGCGGCAGTAAGGTAGACACTCTTTCTGTTCAAAACCGCAGAAATAATTTCACAATCAAAAAGCTAACATTCGTGTAGGATGAGAAAGTTTTCCTGTCATTTGGTACAATCTTAATATGAAAACAATTGTCGTACACACGGAATATATAAGTTGAGATGATGGATAACGAAATTAAAAATCAAGATTTAGGGGGTAGAGTGACAAAAAATAACAAATCAAACTACTGGTTTTACATATCCAGTATTGTCTGTGTAATTGTAGCCATGGCGGCTATTTATCAATTTTTACATTTTAGAA
>VMTI01000148.1 GCA_013791675.1 bacterium
CGCCGGCCGGAGCTGCCATATTTTCCACATCTACCTTATACCACCAATCAAAACTGCTGAGTTTTTCTCCCGAGAGCAGTCCGGTATCTTTGCCGAGATCAACAAGCGAAGAATTATACCATTTAACATAGAACTGTATATTCGTGTGTTCTATTTCGCCTGCGGCGGCTTCGTTAGCGACATAAAAATAGGCACTCAACGTAAAAGCGAAGTTATCGGCAGGAGCGGAACTGCTGGTGGCGGTGACCAGATTTATCAAAGAAGAGCTTTTGATAGTTCTGCCGCTGAAAGCGCTCGTCGGGTTTTCAAATTTGCAGGAATAAGAACCGTCACGGCTCTGATCGGATGAAGCTTTGACGCCAGTGGTAGTCTTTTCTGCCATAGCCCATCCGCTAATCGTGCCGTCTTCAAAACTTGAATTAGTCAAAGCTATATCAACAGCATACGCCGACGACACAAACATCGCGAAAGCCGTTATAATACATAGTGCCAATCCGGCGTAGCCGGGACCTTCGTGACTTATTGAGCTACATTTATATTTTTTATTCTTCATTTTTGAGCCTGTCGCATAAACAATTTTTTCAGTAGCCAACGGCTTCCAACTATAATCTAACATTTTTTCCAAATTTTACAATACCCAAAAATTATTTCCATTAAATCACTCGGATTTTGACATGAAAAAGATTTCTCTTTCTCTAACACGCCCATGCTACCCCGCCGTACCGAAATAATTTCAAAAGATTATGTGTAGCGCATATCAGTTTCCACTCACTGGCGCACGCCGCCAAACCTCGCCTCAAAAATAAATCAATCCCACGAGCAGTTTTAATTTGTCCGAATACCGGCTCCGGTATTATTCCTCGCTTCTTATACAGCGCCCGACCACGTTTCGTTCTTAACTTCCGTTCCATCAGTTCCCGTTCTGACAAACCTTTCGGGATCCTGCCTCTGGGCGGCGGCTGCTCTTGTAGCGCCTTACGTTGTTTCCAGTCCTTGCTGGTCGCTATAATCAATTCCGGATTACCCTCACCAGACGAATCTATATTTGCTTTACTCCAATAGCCCGCATCTCCCAAGCATATCTCCGGACTTTCCTCTATTTCTATTTCTTTTAAATTTTCTTGTGCCTTCTCCAACATCGGATGCAGCTGTTTAACATCATTCTCTTCCTGAGTTAGCTCTGCTGCTATAATAATCTGTTGCTCTGTCACTACTGCCTGTCCGTTGTATCCCTGGACGTATCCTTTTGAATTCTTCATAATCCGGCTATCCGGATCCGTTACATTCGCCTTTGCCTTTTGATTTACTTTTTCTTCCGGAGTCACGGGTTTCCGTCCTCGTTTCTTTTGACCGCTGCTTGCTTCTTCTTTCTTCCGCTCCTCTATCTTTTTTTGCTGTTTTTCCCTGTCTGCTTCCGCCTCTTCGTCCAACCTTTTCTTGCATTCCTGTAATCGCTTTATCCTGCTCTCTCTTTTTTGTAATTCCGGCGGCAACTCGTCGCCCCGCTTTTCTTTCCCATACAACTTGTCTTCTTCTTCATCTCTTGCTTGAGCTTCCTTGAGCCATTTCTTTACTTCTTCCTCTATGTGTTCACTTGTGCGATTCGCCGACAACGCTGCATTTGCCTTTATTTTTGTTCCGTCTATTCCCACCAATCCTACTTTTACCAGCCCCGCTCTTGCACACAGCTTTAATATCTCCGTAAATAGTTTTTCCAGCTCTTTCTCGTTTTTCTGACGAAATCGGCATATCGTACTATGATCAACTTTCGTGTTTGCGCTTACTACTCGAAATCCTATATCTCTTTCGCACAACTGCTCAATCTTACGGCTTGAACGCTGACCAAGACTGTATGCATACAGTAACAGGATTACCATCATCTCCGGATTATACGACGCTGCTCCCCATCCGTCTTTTCTATACTTTTGATAAAATGCCTTTAATTCCATCTGCTTTACAGCATCTATTACGAACCACGCAAGATCTTTTTCCGGCAGCCATTCCTGCAGACTTGGCGGCAGCAGATATTCTTGTTCCCTATTACACTCCATAAAATTATATCCCATTTTCTTTTCCTCCACTGACAGTCTTTATTGCTTTATTATATCATTTTTTCTCTGTCAGAGGGGTTTATGCGACAGGCTCATTTATTACCCCGAATATCGTTTTTATCTGCGTGTCATGTTCCTCAAGTTTTTTCAACACATCTTTATGCGTCACTAAATATTCCCGCACCTTCACAAACGTTCGCATTATCGCGATATTAACGGATATTGCTCTATCACTATTAAGAACGCCTGAAAGCATTGCAATGCCCTGTTCCGTGAATACATAGGGGAAATATCGTCTGCCTCCTCTCTTTGAGGTCGCAACTTGCGACCTCAAATTCTCAAATTCCTTTTTAGTCATTTGGAACATAAAATCATCAGGAAAACGCTCTATATTTCTACTAACCGCCTTATTAAAATTGCCGGTAGTAACTCCGTAAAGCTCAGCTAAATCCCTATCCAACATTACCTTTTGCCCTCTAATAAGATAAATTTTATTCGCGATAATTTCAACAGGCACTAAATTACTCATAGCCCGAATCTCCCGGCCGCGCCAATGGGGACGGTTCCTATTCTTTTCAGAGTTGAGCCTGTCGCATAAACAATTTTTTCAGTAGCCAACGGCTTCCAACTATAATCTAACATTTTTTCCAAATTTTACAATACCCAAAAATTATTTCCATTAAATCACTCGGATTTTGACATGAAAA
>VMTI01000091.1 GCA_013791675.1 bacterium
GAAAAGTTTTAAGGCTTCCCGCCGAAAAAACCGTTTCGGCGAGCATAAAATCAAAATAGCGGCGCAATAAAACAATCTCTATTTCCGCATCCGGAAGATAACGCACGGCGTTGTACTTATCCTCCCGTCCGTATTTCCGGCAAAGGCTCAGGACTTTCTCTTTTTTCATTTTGACATTTTTAAATTTCTCGTCCTCTGAAATTATTTCCCTCATACGATGAGTGACCTTGTTTATAAAAGAAGATGTGATATACTGACCATCGTTAATCTCATAGAAATAACCCTTCATCAGAGTCTGACCGACATGAAGCGACACATCAGGATAAAGTTCGTGTATGGCGCACTCCAACAGTATTGAAAGACTGCGGCGGTAAATCTCAGCGCCGTGCTTTGTGTTAAAACTGACCCGCCCGCGCTCAATTGCCATAAAAAAGGAGTTCAAGACCTGCCCCCTTTCTGGAAGAGCTTCTGAAATTGTCTGATTGCCCCGGCGGGATCGGATGATGCGGCAACAGCCGATATGGCGCAGAGAGCGTCGGCCCCGGCTGATATGACTTCGCGGGCGTTTTCAAAATTTATTCCGCCAATCGCAACGAGAGGCAGTTTTGAAAAAGATTTTATCTTTCTTAACATCTGCGTCCCGCAGGCTCGCCCGGCGTCTTTTTTTGTGAGGGTTGCAAATATGGGGCTTATGCCCAGATAATCCGCTCCGAGCCGAGCCGCTTCGCGGGCTTCCTCTTCGTTATGCACGGTGACGCCTATTATTTTGTCTTTTCCCAAAAGCCGCCTCGCCGAAGCGACCGGCATATCATCGGCGCCTATATGAACACCGTCCGCCGCAGCCGCAAGCGCTATGTCTATTCTGTCGTTTATTATGAGTTTCGCCCCGTGGCAGATTTTTCTCAGTTGCGAAGCTTCTTCAAAAAGGAATCTTGTTGACGAGTTTTTTGCTCTGTACTGAATAACTCCGACGCCGCATTTCACGGCAAGTGAAACGTCATTCATTATTCCCGCGCGGCTTAAAGCGGCATCTGTTATAAAATAATAGTCCTTTATCACGCGGGCTGTTCCCTAAAGGGAGGCTATGCGCTCCAGCGACTCAATCTGTTCCCTGTTTAAATTATAGACGCAATCAAACATATCTTCTTTAAAACTTCCGGTGCCTGTGGAAATTTCTGAAGCTATTTCAGCGGCTATACCGAAGCAAACCAACGCCCCTGCAGATGCCCGCGCGAGGTCTTTGGCAACCCCCGCGAATGTGCCGATTACGGATGCCGCCATACATCCGGTGCCCACAATTTTTCCCATCATGTCCGTGCCGTTTGACACCTTATAAACCGCGGAACCGTCGGATATAATATCCTCTTTTCCCGTAATAACAACCGTGCACGCTTTTTTCACGGCAAGCTGCTTAGCCATTTTTGAAAGATCCCCGTCAACCTTTCCGCTGTCAACGCCTTTCGTCTTCACTTCCATTCCCGCCACACGCGCTATTTCCGAGGCGTTCCCTTTTATGATGTTTATTTTTACCTCGGTTAGAAGCTCCGCGACTTTTTCATCCCTGAAACGCGTCGCTCCCGCCCCGCAAACATCCAGCACAACGGGTATGCCTTTTTTGTTGGCGGCGCCCGCGGCAAGTTTCATTGACTCTATCAGTTCGGTTGTCAGCGTTCCTATATTAAGCACCAGCGACGATGATAGAGAGGCCATATCCGCGGCTTCCTCTTTTGCGTGAGCCATAACAGGGCTTGCGCCGAAAGACTTAACAATGTTGGCGCAGTCGTAAATCGTCACCCAGTTCGTTATGTGATGCACCAGAGGTTTTTCTTTTCGCACTTTTTCCAGCAATTCCCATGTCTTCATTAAATCCTCCATTGTAGCTGGGGCTGAAAGTCCGCCGTGGCGGAACAGTCCCCGTTTCGTACGCCGAATTCTATTTCCTTTACGGTTTTCAGTCAATACCTTTGAGTAATCATTGAAGTTTTTCAATCTGAATTATTCGTAATGAAACAATGCCTAAGTTTCAATAATTATAAACGAAGCTTGCATAATGCGGGTTAAACAAATCATAATAAAATAGCATCAAACAATACTCATTGCCGCAGTCGTCTGTCTCCCGAATTTTATCTCAATAAAAGAAATTCCACCCTGCGGTTCTTGCTGCGAGCTTCTTCTGTGTCATTGTTTCCGAGCGGTTTGCTTTCTCCGTAGCCCAAACTGCTCAATCTTCTTCGGGGAATTCCCTGCTTAATCAAATACTCCATTACACTGGCAGCCCTTTTCTCCGAAAGTTTCTGATTATATTCCGCATCTCCGATACTATCCGTGTGTCCTGCAATTACTACCCTGTAATCGGGAAACTCCTTTAATAAAGTCACTATCTTGTTAAAACCACCATAACTGCTGTCACTAATTTCGTCGGAATTGAGTCCAAAACTGATTACCGATTCGCTGATATTCAGCTGAATTTTATCCTGCTTGCCAGATGCCAAACTTTTCCTTGCCTCTTGTATCGCCTGTTCATCTTTTTCTTTTTGCTTTTCTTCCAGCAGACCGGAGGCAATTTTTCCCGCTAATTTTTCAACGACTTCTTTTGAGTTTTTGACATCCCCTTCCTCTGTAACTTTTAACAATGAAGCGCCGTTACTGCTGTCAATCACCTGAGAAAATATTTTCAGTGTCTTGTCCGTCACTTTATAACTCCCCGTTAACAGATATTTTGCTCCTGCGATTTTCCCCACTTTCGGAGCTGTTTTTTCATCCACAATCCCTGTTAGACCCAATCTCTGCTCCTCAATCGCTTTATCAAGATTCGCCCTTTCAACAAAGCACAGTCCCGTTTCTTTTGTTAAAGAATCCGTTAGCGTTTCAAGAATGCTGTCGCCCAAATAATTATACTCAGCGCCGGAGTTATTGCTAAATTTCAGCGCCGCGACAGCGCCCATTTCCAGGTCAATGTCTTTTATCTTTTGAAGAGTATTCGCATCGGGATTTTTTTTGAGCGCCCGCTTATAATACTTTCGGGCTTCGGTAATATTACCCGCCTGATAAAGCACTTCACCTCTGCTCATTTCCTCTAAATTGCTCAGCATCATTTTCGCCTGATTCCGTATCTGCTTTCTTTCCCGCGCAGTAACTTTTTCGCCTATGACACCCGCCATCTTCAACACAATTTCCTCTACAATTTCATCAATTTTGCTAATTTTTCCTTTCCCCGTTTCCGCCCGCAGAATTTCCGCCGTTTCTGTTTTTAGAAGACGGGCATTGATAAGCAAGTCATTTCCCGAAAGGCGATAACTCCCGATGATTATCGCCGTAGCTCCCAGTATTTTCCCAATTTGCGGAGCTGACTCCTCTGAAATTATGCCGAGCATTCCGAGTTTTTGCTCTTCTATCACATCCTGAAGCCGCGCCCTGTCAACGATTTTTATTCCCCCGATTTGTGAAAGCGTTGTGCACGCCATATCCGGGATTCCCACTCTCAACCATTCCGACTTTTCGTCTTTGGTAATATTTATGAAATTGCCGACGGCAATTGTCTGACTGATTTTCTGCGCTTTATCCGGCTTTTTTTCCGCCTTCGCCGAAACAACTTTTTCTTTACGGGGCTTCTCTTTCTTCGCCGCTTCCTTTTTTTCCCCAAAACGAGTGACCAGAGAAACTCTCTGAACCGTATCCATTTCATCCATCGTTGCCATCGCGTAATCAATGTTAATTTTATTCAGCTTAATCCCGAAACCGAAAGTCAGCGAGCCCAGATCATAACCGGATTTATAACCTGCCCGCAAAGCAAATGATTTTCCAAGCAGAAATTCCATCCCTATATTTTTCTTCATATCTCCGTCATTGGGCTTCACAATATCAAAACCCATTGTTAAATTATTTGCCCTGTAAGACACCCCCGTTCTGATATTCTTCGGCAGAGGATCCGCTTCACTGTCATATTTCAATCCGCTTCCGATGTTTTGAACGGCTGCGCCGAGCGAAAAATTATTTCCGCTGTATAAACCGCCGAAATCAGCGCAAAAAGTCGTGGCTGAAAAATCTTCAACCAGCGTTGACTGAAGAACTTTTCCGCTTAACCCGACTGAAAAATTTCCAAACAAATTGCGCCCGTAAGAAAGAGAGGCGAGATAATCCTGCTGAGCTTTGACCGTTTTAGAATTGCCTGAAATATCAATCAACTCAATATTGCCTGCGTTATAATAAATAAAACTTCCTGCAAAAGCGCTTTTGGCTCCTGGAAAACCAAAATTAACGACACCGAAACTGTCATCGGCTATGCCCGTTTGATACGCAAAAGTTGACTGGCCTCCTCTCAGAGTCGCCAGCCCCGCGGGATTATAATAAATACAGGAAACATCACCCAGCGCGGCGGTGTATGCCCCCGCCATCCCCGAAGCTCTTGCCCCCGGGGGCTGTGAAAGTATTACGGCGCCTGCCGTCCCTTCATCCCCCGCGTAAACCTGAGTAAAAATAAATAAAATACTCAAAACAATAAAAATCTTTTTCACCTTCTGCCTCCCCATAGTCATTTAATATTCGGGTTTTTTATTTCACCACAGCTATTTTTTTCTTCACATCAATTCCGGCTCCCTTGATATAAACGATGTAAATTCCCGAAGCGACATCTTTGTTTGAAGTGTTTTTACACGCCCATGAAACAACATCCTGAACCCCGGCAAAAACATCTTTTGTCTCATCCCACACAAGCTGCCCTTTCAGATTGTAAATTTTAATCTTTACGGCTCCTGAAACCGCGGGCTTTAAAATAATCGACGCCGACTCGCCTTTTTTAATGTATCCTTTGACGCCACCTCTCACTTCTGCTACTTTCCCTTCCTGCATTGTTATTTCATAGCCGGTAAAATTTTGACTGCTTTGGTTGGAAGAAAGAGAAAAATAATTTTTACTTAATGGTGTAAAAACCCAGTCGGATTTTGAAGGAGTAACCGTATAATTTCCAGAAGCAAGATTTGTAAATTCATAATAGCCCGATGAAGTTGTTGTATAATCTCCTGCTCCTGTACAACTTATTATTACTCCGCTTATTCCAATTTCTTCAGAATCCTTAATGTTTCCGCTGATGGAATAAGACGGAGCGACACCTGAGCCTGTCCATTTTACATATTTGAGATAATTATTTGTGCTGTCATCATAAGAAATATGAACCTC
>VMTI01000189.1 GCA_013791675.1 bacterium
ATTTTCATTTTCTCTGGAAAAGAGGAAAACTTTCAATGTGAGCGGGATAAAGATCAGAGGCGGAAAGATAGGCGATCACTGGAACACAGCTTTCAGGTTTGATGACATAAGTTTTGAAGACAGTGACGAAATTGATGAATACACCGGAAATTTAATAATTTTAAGGGGCCTTAGTATATTCTCGGAGTTTCAGGACGAAGAACTTCTGTATGTTTTGAGAAGCGGAAAGAAACTTAACGTATCAAGCGACGCCGTTATTTTTTTTGAAGGGACGGCGGGGAAAAGCCTCTATGTTATTTTTGACGGAAAGGTGAAAATATACAAGACGAGGCGCGCCTCCAACGCGGGGAAGGAACAATTTATCTCTTTTATTTATCCGGGAGAATTTTTCGGTGAGATGGCGCTTCTTAAAGAAATTCCACGGTGTGCGACCGCGCTTGCGGTGGCGGACTCGGTTTTGTTCCGAATTGACAAGGATTCTCTGGACGATCTTCTTACCCGCCGCGCGGACATAGCGGTAAAGCTTTACCGGACTTTTATTTCAGCGCTTATAGAAAGATTGCAGATAGTGGACCACGATCTCGCCGATTCGCCTTTTACAGAACTCCATATGCTCACAAAGTTTTGACTTCCGCCGGAGTAGTTTCTTTGAGCGCCCGGAATTTGCCGCGGCAAAGACGAAATAAAAAACGGGGAAAATGAGCGGGGAAAATGCAGGACGTCCCCATTTTTCCCCATTTTCCCCATTTTTCCCATAAAATAATTTCCTTGACACTGCCAAAAATATGCTACAATAAAATCGAAGATGAACAAGAAATCAATTGACTGGCTTTGCAAAGAGTTGCCTGTACTGGTTGAAAAAGGCGTTATATCCGTGGGTAGCGCGGAGAATATACGAAAACATTACGATGAAGTTTCTTCAAAAGGCGGCAAATCCACGGCTTTTATAGTTTGTTCTATTTTAGGCTCTCTCCTCATAGGCCTCGGCATAATACTGATACTGGCTCATAACTGGAAGGATATGTCACGGTTTATGAGAACAGTTCTTTCTTTTCTTCCGCTTATCATATCTCAGTTAATTGCCGCATGGGTTTTGACGAAAAAAAATTCTTCCATCGCATGGAGAGAAGGCATTGCGGTTTTTCTTATGATTGCCATCGGCTCATCCATTGCCATGATCGGCCAAACCTACCATATGCCGGGCGATCTTGAGAATTTTCTTTTTACATGGATGCTGCTCAGCATTCCCATAGTTTATGTGCTGGGGGCTGGTATACCGCTTGTTCTTTATTTATGGGGCATAACTTCGTGGGCGGGTTACGCGCAGAGCGCGGGGGGCCATGCTGTTTTTTTCTGGGCGCTATTCGCCTTAGCGCTCCCGTATTTTATTAAGTGCCTGAGAAAGGATAAGTTTTCAAACCGGTCGGTGCTTTTGGGCTGGGCGTTTGCGTTGTGTCTTTGTATTGCCACGGGGATAACCCTTGAAAAAGTTCTGCCCGGTTTTTGGATTGTTGTGTATACGGGACTTTTTTCCGTGTTTTATTTAATGGATAAAGTGTATTTTTCCGAGGAGACATCCGCCGGCGCACGGCCGTTCGGAAGCGTTGGCGCGATAGGAATTTTTTTGACATCTTTTTTTCTGACATACAAGTGGCCGTGGGAACGGATAGGATGGGAGCATTACAGGGCAGCAGGAAAATTCCACGAATCTGTCGCGTTTGTGGATTACGCTCTTGCGGCGGTACTGTCAGGTTTTTCTGTTTTTCTTTTGTTTAAGATGTTAAAACGGGAGCGCGGCCAGCTTC
>VMTI01000214.1 GCA_013791675.1 bacterium
AGAGGGGAATAAAATCCATGAAAGAACTCATAGGTATAGCCCAGCCGAATCCCGTAACAGGTTTTATGGATATTTCGCCGACGAAACAAATATCGTCGTTTAAAGACAAAGAGATTTGTCTTAGCTGCGGCAACTGCGCCCGCTGTCCCTATCAGGCGATATCACTGGATAAAGAAGGCTTTCCGGAAATTGACCCCGCGAAATGCATAGGCTGTTCGATATGCACGAAGAAATGTTTTACCGGCGCTCTTGAAATGAGAAAGAGAACGCCTAAAGAAATGAAGCAGCTCAAAGAAGACTGATAAGGGAGGGCTCCGATGGATTGTCCGAGATGTAAAAAAGTTTTGAGAGACGGTATTTTTGCCGACGTTGTTTACCAAAAGTGCGAAAGCTGCGGCGGTTTCTGGTTTGATAAGGACGAGTTGAGGGAAATTAAAAAGCAGAAGGACTGGTTTAAACTGGATTCCGGCATCGCCGGCGCCGTGTCAAAAAGTTATCGGGGCGAATTGAAATGCCCGCGATGCGATGAAGCGCTGCACACCATAGAATACGCGCAGGAAAGCGGCATCAGGGTTGATGTTTGTTCCGAATGCGACGGGCTGTGGCTGGATGCGGGCGAACTGAAAGCCATACATGAGGCGACCGCGACCTGGATAGAAAAACTGAAAGAAAAAGCGGAAGAAGAATTAATAGCGATAGAATTGTTTTTAATAAAAGCGGGGAAATTTTCGCCGCAATAGATAAAGAGGAGAATTTATGAGCAAGATTTTAATTAAGAACGGAACGATATTTGACGGCAAGAATGTGAGGAATGCCGATGTGTATATAAAGGACGGCAAAATTGATGCCGTGGCATCTGAAATTAAAAGGTCCGGCGTAAAAGTGATAGACGCTTCCGGCAAAGTGGTGCTGCCGGGTTTTATATGCGCCCACCATCATCTTTATTCTACAATGGCGCGCGGCATGGGAATTCCGGGCACGCCCGCGAAAAACTTTCAGGAAGTGCTTGACAGGTTATGGTGGCCTCTTGATAGAGCGCTTGATGAAGAAGATATTTATCTTTCGGCTCTTTACGCTCTCGGCGAATGTATACGCTGGGGCACGACGACGATAATAGACCATCATGAGAGCCAAAATTTCCAGATTGGTTCTCTGGACACTCTGATGAAGGCTTGTGAAAAAGCCGGAATTCGCGCCGCTCTCACTCTTGGCTCAAGCGACAGATACGGCAAAGGCCTTGAGGGCGTTGAGGAGAATGAGAGATTTTTAAAGAAACTGAAAAAGGGAAATCATCCTCTTATCAAATGCATGGTCGGCCTTCACGCGGCGTTTACCGTGAATGACGAAACCTTAAAGGCCTCCGTTGCGCTGGCGAAAAAATATAACTGCGGATTGCATGTGCATGTGGCGGAAGCTAAATCCGACGAAGACGCGTCGCTCAAAAAGCACAGGATGAGAGTTGTTGAGAGGCTGAATAAATTAGGCGCTCTCGGTAAAAAAACGATACTCGTACACTGCGTTCATGTTAATGACAAAGAAATAGATTTAATAAAAAAATCCGATTCAATAGCGGTTCATAACCCCGAATCCAATATGAATAACGCCGTGGGCTGGGCGGATGTTCTGAAACTTCTTAAGAAAGGTGTTCTCACAGGCCTCGGAAGCGACGGTATGAGTTCCAATATGCTGCAGCAGCTCCGCTGCGCTTATCTTATAGCCCGTCACGCCACTGGTGACCCGAGAGTTGGTTTTATGGAAGCTCCGGCGATGCTGCTGCAGAACAACGCACAAATAGCTTCCCGCATTTTCGGTGGAACTTTCGGGCAAATAGCAAAAGGTAAAACAGCGGATATTGCCATAATGGATTATCTTCCGCCGACACCGCTTAATTCGGGCAATTTCTTAGGGCATCTTATTTTCGGCCTTGTTAACTGCCAGGTGGATACGACAATAGCAAGCGGCAGGATACTTATGAAGAATAAAAAAATCCTCGCTTTTGACGAGAAGAAACTTTCCGAAGCCATCTCCAAAAGAGCTCCTAAGTTCTGGAAGAAATACGGGGAAGAAGCTTCATCAAAAAAGAGCTGGAAAGTTTGATAGTTTTTGCGAACATGATTGATGAATAAGCGGGTATGCCGTACAAAAATATGTTCACTAATTTGATTAAAGCAATACGCGAATTTATTGTACTTTTGATTTCAATATCCGGTTATGTGGTAAAACATAAGACTATCCCC
>VMTI01000037.1 GCA_013791675.1 bacterium
CTGCTAAGGATAAAAATATTTTGATGACGGAATATTTTAATAAAGGAACGGCATTGTATATGGATGGGCGTTATAGCGAAGCTATAAAAGAGTGGAAAAAAGTTTTGAAGTTAGACCCTTCACATGAACAATCTAAAATAGTAATTGAGAAAGCGAAACAAAAGCAGCGCGAAAAAAAGAAATCTTAACAGTTTTTATATTTCCGCGATAATTATCTGTATTGCGGCAAGTTATGTTAACAGCGTGAATAATCCGTTTATATGGGATGATGAGGTTTCAATAGTAAACAATCAGGCAATCAGAAATTTCAGCAATGTCGGCGAAATTTTTAAGATATCTTTATTCGGACAACAAATGAGAGGCGATCAATATTATAGGCCGGTTCAGCTTTTGACATATTTGATGGATTATCGTCTATGGAAATTAAATCCTGCGGGTTATCATGCTGCAAACATCATTTTGCATATACTAACGGCTGTTTTTGTTTTTATGCTTTTGAATAAATTAACGGGGAATAAAGAGGTTGCGTTTTGGACGGCTTTAATATTCGGAGTTCATCCGGTTAATACAGAAGCGGTTACATATATTTCCAGCCGTGGTGAAATTTTATTTACTCTGTTTGGTATTTTGACTTTTTTGTGCTTTACATACTGCGGGAAAAATAAAATTTATAGATATATTTCTGTTGTTTTCTTTATTTTAAGTCTTTTATCAAAAGAGAATGCGGTTATTTTACCTGCGGTTATTTTTGTTTATATTTTTTTAGTCATTGATGATAAAAAAGCGAAATTTGAAAGGTTAAAATTATTATTACCGCATATATTTATTGCGTTAGTGTATTTTGCAATACGTTTTTTCTTCATAAAAACAGCAGCGAGCGGTCCGTTGTCGGCAATAGCCGCAGCTTCCTTTTTTGAACGCCTATTGACATTGCCGCGAATAATTTTGACTTACATTTCATTATTGCTATTCCCCTATCATTTGCATATGGAGTATTTGTTTGTGGAACGGGATTTTTTATCGCCGAATGTATGGGGCGCGTTTATAGTGTCCGCGGCAATTCTTTATGCTATTGCGTTATATGCGCAACCGCGAAAAAAAGCGTTATTTTTTTTGCTGTGGTTTTTTATAGGTATCGCGCCATTTTCTAACATCGTAGTTCCGCTTCACGCTACGCTGCTTGAGCATTGGCTTTATTTCCCGGGGCTGGGTTTTATAGCGCTTGCCGTTATGTGCTGCCTCAAAATATTCCGCAATGTTCCATCCCGTCTCAAATTAATACCGCCGTTGATATTTATTTTATTTCTAATGATGAGAACCGTCGCGCGGAATAAGGACTGGAGCGATCCTGTGCGGCTGTATAAGCATGATTTGAAATATGAACCCAACAGTTTTTTGATGCATAACAATTTGGGAGTTGAGTATTTCAGGCTCAAAGATTTTGACAAAGCGGGGGAATCCTTTTTAAAGGCAATTAAAATGAGCCCGGGAGAAAAATACAGTGTTGCTCACAATAACTATGGCGTGATATTGGAGAGAAAAGGTTTGATTGCTCAAGCAACCAATCATTACAAAAAAAGTATAGAAAATGATAGCTATGTTTTAGCATACGGTAATTTGGCGCGTGTATATATTAACGAGGGTAAGACGGTGTCCGCAGAACTCGTGCTGAAAGAAGGGCACACGTTATATCCGGAGGATAAAGAAATAAATTACCTAATAGGAGTGCTATCGCCGCAGGTTTCCCCGCAATAGAGAATATACGCTACCGGGGTCAATCATTTTTTTGTCACAAAAAAGTCACAGAAAAGTCACAGAATTGTCTCAAACTAATTCTATACTAAACACGAATGAAAAAAATAAAATTATGCGATTGGTTTTGCGCGGCTTTTTTAGCGGCGCTGTTCTGCGGAACTTCTTTTGCCGGTCTCGGCAGTGATTCTGCTCATACGCAGGGTATTGAATATTACAAAGCGGGAAAGTACATAGAGGCGCTGGATTATTTTATGTCCGTGCTGATAAAAGAACCGGAAAATGAAGAGGCTAAAATCATTATTCAAAAGAGCGCGAATGCGATTTGCGCAATAAAAGAAAAGAGGTTGGAAAAACAAAGGCTGCCCATGGTCAACAGAGCCCAGAAATTTCTTGACGAACAGTCCGAAAAATACGATTTGACGTCCTTATACGCGGCGGCCCGGCAGGATTACAAAAAAGAGCGATTTTTGTTTGCTATGGATAAATTTGAAAAAATTACGGCGGTCGTGCAGGGGTATAAGGGAACAGGCGATTATATTGACGCCATAAATTCTAAAATGAACAAAACAGCGAAAGAAAAGGAGATACCCATAGAGAAAGTTACTTATGCGAAGGCATTTGTTAATTGGAATAATAAAAAATATCAGGACGCGTTAAATGGATGGCAAGTCTATTTGAATTATAAGCCGAATGATACCGAAGTTATTTTTTACAATAAAGCCGCGAAAGATATTTTAGCGTCAGGTGAAGAATTAGCCCGCCAGAAAGAACTTGAAGAACGGGTGGCGAAAATTTTCAAAAACGGAGAAGAACTTTTTAGCCGGAGTCAATATGTCAGCTCAATTCGTGAATGGGAAAGGGTTATAAAAATCGCAAATGATGAAGCTTTGTTTACGGCTTCAACTTGGGAAGAAAAGTCAAAAATAAATATCAGCGGAGCTTTAGGGAAACTTCAGGAAGTGGCCAAAAAAGCAGAGGCGGAAGGAAAGAAAGAAGTAACGGAGAAAAAGAAAATTGTCATAGATTCCTCCGGCTCGAAGGAACATTATGTGAAAGGGCTGGTGTCTTACGGACAGGGACGGATTGCGGAAGCGGTAAGGGAATGGGAATTTGCTGTAAGACTGGACCCGAATAATGAAAAAGCAAACAATGCGCTGTCAAAGGCCACAAAAGAGTTAGCAGCGGGGAAACCCTAATAAAGTGTTAAGAAGTTGAGTAGGAGGGGTTTTCTAACCCCGATAAAGTGAGATATTGGGAAGAAAAATGAAAGTTTTAGAGTATTGGTTAACGGCGGATTTTTTGATGGGTTTTGCTTTGTTATTTTATAGCGGAACAGCGGTTTTCGCCGAAACGGCGGCGACGGTGGCGCAAAACGATCCGTCAGGAAAAAACGCCTCCGCTCTTGTTGTTATAGGCGGCGCTCCTATAACTCATCAGGAATTGTACAGCGAATTGTACAGACTTTATGGCGATCAGGTTCTCTCTCAAATGATGGAAGAGCGGTTGATAAAAACCGAGGCAGAACAAAGAAAAATTAGCGCAAAAGATTCGGAAATTGATAAAGCCGAAGACGCAATTAAAAAGCAGCTCGGAGCTGATGAAAATTTCACGAAATTTTTAGCTAACAGAAAGCTTTCACGTGATGAATTAAGGGAAAAAACTAAGGTGAGTCTTTTGGGTGAAAAAATGATCGTTGAGGATAAAAAAATAGAAATTGATTCACAAAAAATCAAAGATTTTTTTGAGGTGAATAAGGAAAAGCTCGGCACTGCGGAGCAAATCAAAATCAGGCATATTCTTGTGGGTGACAAGAAAGAAGCTGATGATTTGGTTATCGCGTTAAAAGCGGGAGCGGATTTTGCAAAACTTTGTGAGCTTAAAAGTTTAGATGAGGCCACAAAAAATAGCGCCGGAGATCTTGGCTTTTTTTCACGCGGTATGCTCTCTTCAGGCATAGAAGATATCGCGTTCGGTTTAAAAGAAGGTGAAATCAGCGCTCCAGTAAAAGTGAATGCGGGCTGGCACATTTTACAGCTTGAGAAGAGAGTTCCGCAAAAATCAGCGAAACTTGACAGTAAACTTAAAAAGCAGCTCGAAGACGCTTTGCGGCAGAGCGAAGTGCAGAAAGAGTATCCCGGCTGGATTAAGAGCTTGAGCGATAAATGGGTTCAAAAACAATAATTTCGGGCGGCGACATTCCTCCGTCCTACGCATTTGAGGGAAAAAGCGCGAAAGAAATTGTCACAATATTGTCACAGAGATGTCACAAGATTGTCTTATGAATAATCTATGATATAGTGAGATGAAAAAGAAAATAATTTATTTCGCATGCGCTTTGCTGTTTTTTACAGCCGAGAGATGCTTCTCTTCAGGGACGACTGCCGCCAACTTTCTTAAAATCGGCGTTGGCGCCAGAAACATCGGAATGGGAGAAGCCGCGGTTGCTGTTACCGACGACATAAACAGCGTTTACTGGAATCCGGCGGGGCTCGCTCACATAGTTCAGCCGGTGTTTACATTCGCGCACACGCAGTGGTTTCAGGACATACAGTACGAGCAAATCGGTTTTGCGAAACAGTATAATACCGGAAGAGACATAGGCGGTTTTTCAAAACTAAGTTTGGGAGTAAATATTTTCCGGTTGTCCGTTAAAAAATTTGAAGGCCGAAGCGCTACGGATGATAAAATAGGTTCTGTCGGAGCATCCGATACCGCGTTTGTTATTTCGGGAGCTTCGGATTTACGCACTTTTAAAAGTTTTCCTTCAAAATCGGGTTCGGAATTATACGGCGGCGTTAATCTCAAGTATATTTCGCAACAGCTTTATACATACAGCGCGAGCGCTTTTGCTCTTGATTTGGGGCTTCAGTGGTATGAAGCGAGTAAAATTGTGAAGAAGGGTTGGCGGGCTGGCGTAAATATTCAGAATCTGGGCACAAAAATCAAGTTTGACGAAGTCGCGGGAAGTCTGCCAATGAATACGAAATTAGGCGTTGGATACCGTTACATTTTGGCGGGCGATCCCGTAACTTTTGATATGGATTTTAATATGCCGAATGACGAGGATTCGTATGTTTGTACGGGGGTTGAATATCTCGTGAAAGATTTACTCGCCCTGAGGGTAGGCTTCCGCTCGGGCGTGGATATAGGTTCCGGTATTCGTGCTGGAATAGGTATAAACGCGGGGCTATACAGCATAGATTACGCTTTCGCGGGTTTCGGGGATTTGGGAGGCACTCACAGAGTTTCGCTGAATATTAAATTAGGCAAGGTGCCCAGTATTTTAAGGCTTGAAGACAAAACCGCGCTGATAAAACATCACATGACAAGAGGTGGAAAATTGTTTGAGCAGGGGCGTTTCGCCGAGGCGGTGCTGGAATTTAATACCGTTCTTATGGAAGAACCGCTGAATAAAGAGGCTTTTGAATCCATGCTTAAGGCTAACGATAAATTAGTGGAGATGGAAAAAATGATGCCTACCACGATTACCGAGGTTCCCAAAGTTAAAGATAAAGCAGCCGCGAAAACACATTATCTGAGGGGAATCAAACTTTACTCCGCGGGAAAACCCGAGCAGGCGATTCTTGAACTGGATAATGCGCTTAAAATGGATCCCAAATATAAATTAGCGAAAAAAGCAAAGGAAAAAATACTGGAAGAGATGAGGAAGACAAAGTGAAAAGAAGCTTAATAATTTTACCATTTTTAGGGCAAATGGCTTTGGCAGGGATGGCCGGCGGGGATTATACTATCGGCGCCGATTCAATTAACGGCGGCGGCGCTTACGGGAATGCGGTAAGTTCAGGGGGATATGTTCTATCTCAGAATTTTGGGCAGACATCCGGCGTTAAAGTGTCTTCAACACCGGAAACGGAGCTTTATGCCGGATTTTTGGGGGCGTATATGGGCGACGGCCTGCCTCCTTATATTTACAGCTCAAATGTTTTTGAAGGTTTTAGGGGAGTGCATTCTACACAAACGATTGCTATCGCATTTGGAGAGGATATGGATGTAGCTACCATAGCAAATTCGTTTAGGCTAATAACGTTAAGGGATAATTCCGGCAATAGAGTGACGGGCTCGGCTGCGGTTGTCGGCGGAGAGGCCAGTTTTGATTATTTAAATGGAGAATTTAATTTTTCTCCGGATAGTCCGTTAAAGAACAATTACACTTATGTCATTGACATATCCACTGATTTGCGGGATGAAGAAGGTTATTTCGCGTTGGAGGGGATTAAAAAATGGTTCGGTATAGTTATGAATCCGGTGGATGATAATATATGCTTGTTAAGGGAAGATGCTTCTTCCGAAGTTGATAAAAATACCCGCGCTAATTTCGGCAGGGGTGCGCTTAGTGATTTTTCTTATCTGAAAATAAGCTCTTCCCCCGCTACATCTCCGATAGAAGTAGATTCCGAAAAGGTGCGGAAGGCAAACGAAAAGCAGTTAAGAAATAACGGAATTTACTCTTACCCTGTGACGACTTATGAAATTGTGGGCTATAAATCTTCGGGCGAAAAACTCACTGCGTCTTTTAATAAACCGGTAGTGATAGAGATGTCGTATAAAGACGATAGTAACGACGGGATTGTTGATGATTCCAATCCACCGCTTTTTGTAAAAGAACTCGCAATATACTGGCTGAATGAGGAACACTCTTTATGGGTGAAACTTCCGTCTTCGGAGGTGAAGACTGAAAACAAAATTGTCAGCGCTGAAATAAATCATTTGAGCGTGTATGCGCTTATGGGCAGCGCCTCGTATGATTTAAGCAAAGCCCACGCGTTTCCCGTTCCTTATATAGCGTCAAAAATGCCTAAAAAAATAACTTTTACTGAAATAGGTAACGATTATACAATCAAAATTTTTACGATTTCCGGCGAGCTTGTAAGAAAATTAAATTTTGATATATCCCAAGAAGCAGGTCAGTATGTTTGGGATGTAAAAAACGATAAAGGGCAAAATGTTTTCAGTGGCGTGTATGTTTATCTTATTACCAATCAGCAGCAAAAGAAAACAGGAAAAATAATGATAATCCGATAAGGAGGTTTAATTATGATTACTAAAAAAATAAATTTGACAACGACAGGAATGGCGGTTAGATTTCTGCGAAAGAGTTTAAAATTTATGTTTTTATACCTCTTTATAGCGGTGGTCTCAGGAGAGGTCTGTCTGCTTTCCGCCGCGGATTGGACGATAAATTATCAGGGGCACTTAAAGAAATCCGGAGTTCCTGTCGACGCTACAAAGCCGATGATATTTAAAATCAAGGCCGCGGATGAGGATGGCGATGGTTCCAAAGTCTGGACAAGCGGCGTAAAAAACGTTGTGGTGACGAAAGGTTACTTTAGTTTTTATTTAGGCGCGGATAATACTGCCGATTTTCAGCTGATTAATTGGGACGAACCGAAGTTTATAGAAGTGACTGTAGATGGTGTAATACTCAGCCCACGCGAGAAATTTGCGGGTTCCGCGTTCAGCTATAACAGCGCGCGTCTCTCCGGAAAAACTCATAGTGATTTAAGCGGCGAGTATGTGAATGCTGAAGGAGACACTTTAACAGGCTCTATGGATTTCAGCAAAAACGAAGCGCTTAATTTTGTTGTTCAGAGTTCAGTGACCCAGCCGTCGGAAGCGGTGTTGGGGCAGATATGGTTTGACACGGGAAATAATGAATTTAAGATTTATTATGATGATCAATGGAATGCGATAAGAGGCGTGACCA
Organism: bacterium; assembly: GCA_013791675.1. Taxonomy (GTDB): domain Bacteria; phylum CG03; class CG03; order CG03; family CG03; genus CG03. Next base: position 7,481 of record VMTI01000037.1, read on the forward strand.
AATTTTCAGAATTAACAGATAAAAATAATATTAAAGGAATGGGCATAGGTGCAGAACCGGTTCCTATTACACCTGCGTCCGGTCGGATTTATTATGACAGTGTCAATAATCTGCTCAAGTATTATAATGGAATAGATTGGATCGCCGTCACCGAGGGGCGGAAAAATTTCAGTGAATTAGACGATTATCAAAGCGGAGAAGTTGGTAAAGACAGCATAGCGGATGGGGCGGTGATAAGAGACAAAATCGCCGATTACGCGATAAGCAGTATAAAAATAACAACTGGAGCTGTGACGACAACACACATACAAGACGGGACAATTATGGCAGCAGATATAAACGCAGCCGCCGCAATAGCAAAAACTCAAATATCCAGTGAAGGTACATGGGCGGCCGCGGAGATACCGGAATTAAACGCCTCTATAATCACCGAAGGTGAGTTTGCTACAAATAGAATTGCCGATAGCGCCGTCACAGGAGCGAAGATAAAGGATTTTACCATAACATCCGTTGATATTGACACATCTGCCGTGACGACAACAAAAATCTTAGACGGGACAATCACTGATATTGATGTGAGCGCCACCGCCGCGATTGCTCCGACAAAAGTGAAGATTTTCGGGACCACGACGTTGGATGATTGGCGTTCCCAAGCCCTTGGTTATGAAGCCTGGATTGATGGCTCTAAAATTGTTGGGGAGATGGCTCCGGGAGCTCACAAAGCTACGCATCAATATGGCGGCACGGATGCGCTTTCGCTTGATAGGAGACAAATTGTAGGGAAAGCAATTGTTGAAAGCACAAATACTTACCAGGAAATAAAACCGGATGCCGATGTGGTGGCATTGAAAATTTATGTTCAGGGCGGAGCGGGAACAACAAGTAATTCGCTTGAAATTTACAGCAGGGATTGGAGCAATAACAAAGCCGCGTTTTTTGACAAAAACGGTATCCTGTATCTTTCAGAGCTGAGAATGGAAGGAACAGAAATTGCTCCTGTTTTGATAAAAGGCAAATATATTGATTTCGCGACAACTGTGACAACGGGTGTGGTTAGATTGGCAAATAATAATGAAGTTTCTGCAACCGCTGCTGTCCGGGCGAATGACAGCCGCCTAGCTGCAATGGGTAATGCGATTGTAAATAATCCGGATATCAATCAAATAATACAAGCTTCTGTTGATAATAGGGTCCCGCTGATAATTAAACCTCAGTCCGGGCACTTGGTTGACGTAGCACAAATATGGCGCGGGCAAGACGGTATTGGATCAGGCGAACTCGCCCTTGCCTGGACATTTACAAACAAAGGTCATCTTGTTCCCGCGGCCGGTATGACAGTTGACGGCGTGGATCTTTCAACATGGGCAGATGCTGAATACATAAAAGGTTCAATGATTAAGGAAGGTTCTTTGACAACGACGCAGATACAGGACAGGGGCATAACAGGGACAGATATAATGTATTCAACGATATTGTCAACAAATATCAAGGTTGGTGGTGTTGAGAGCATAAATATAAAAGACGGGACGATAACGGTAGATGATATAAGTCCTAATGTAGTCAGCAGTGTGGACGGAGTGAGCAATGATGGTGGAAATATAGATTTTATAGCGGGGACAAACATAACAATAACGCCGGATGACGGGGCAAACACGATAACGATAGATGCGGTGGGAAGCGGAGACATAACGGCGGTGTATGCGGGAGAGGGATTGAAGGCGACAGGGAGCGAAGA
>VMTI01000201.1 GCA_013791675.1 bacterium
GCTGATTGACTTGATTAATCCGGATATGCTCACTCCGGAAGAGATTGGAATATCAAGATACCGGATCCCTCAGGAAAAAGACCATAAAATTACCAATGAGAAATGGATGAAGAATGTCCAAAAGAAGAATTACAGAAACATGCAGGAGCTCATCGAACACAAAGAAATAAAGGGAAAACGCACCGCTGTCATTTATGGACTGGAAGCGGAATCGATATCCGGGAAAAGGATAGAAAAGAAATTAGAAGAAGTGATGGTTCCGATACTCGGGAAAAAGGAAGATTATCTCAAAACTTACGAACTCAATAAATTAGACGAAACGATAGGGAAACTCATCCTTCACCGGATAAGAGGGGGATCAAAATGACCAAACCGGATTTTATCAGTTTTCTTGCGGTTAAAAATTATATTCTCAGGACAGAGAAGATTAAATCAGAGGACAAGGCGCTAAAGAAACTCGCCGCAAGGTTCAATAAAGAGATATCCAAAGTTATTTCAGACGCGAAAGAGTCGGCAAATAAGAAAAGAAGAAAGACAATTTTACTTCGGGATATCGAAACCGCCCTGGAGAAAAATTTAGGAAAGATAGATCTCACCTGGCCGGAGACCCTGCAGGAGATATTAAAACAGAATCCGACGGACTTAGGACACATATCCGAAGGCATACAGATTCATCTCAGAAAGCGCAAGAGATGAACCGCGAAGAAATTGTCAAGGCAATTTCCAAGCAGTTCTTTCTCACGGAAGCCGAAACAGAAGAAGCCGTTAAATTCATTATTGAGCAAGTAGCGGCGCGCCTGAAGAAAGGCGAGAGAATTTATATCCGCAATTTCGGGTCCCTGCACAAATTCGAAAGAAAGAAAAGAAAAGTCCGCAATATCGATAACGGACGGATGATCACCGTCCCGGCAAACGATACAATTAAATTCCGGCCGGCGGCGGCGCTACTTAAAAAAATCAGGTGAGGCACGCCGCGGCGCACTTTCAGCCCCGTGGAGGGGGATGAGCAAAAAAGAGGGGGTAAAGATGTTCAAAAAGATTTTGGTATGTTTTATGGTGATTGGTTTTTCCGCGGCCGGGGCATTTGCAAAGCCGCCGAAACTATCCGGCGGCGTTGAGCAGGGGGAACGCTATCCGCTCCCGTACACTGAGGAGGGGGAAATAACTCCATGGGCGGAGGCGACTGAAGATGATGAAGCTGAAGCCTGGGCGTACACTTTCAACAAAGGATATCTGCAATTAGCTCAGACGATAAATGACCGGCTCAGGTATGTTGTGAAACATAATTATGTCACGAAAGATTTTACACAGACGGACAATACAAATAAAAACATCATCAATTATTACAGGGCTTATACGTGGATTAAGTTAAGTTCGGCATTTGATTTGAAATTAGAATATTATCTCCGTCATCAGAATTACTTTTTAATGCCATGGGATAATATGACATATGTTCCTCATATGGTTGTAAAGTGGAATATAAGCGATAAAAGAGTCGCAGATTTTAATTACAGATTTAAAGTGCAGCGTTACGATGATCCTGCTGAAACATGGAAAGATAAAAACGAGACGTTTTTTAATCTCGGGTATAAAGAAGAGATCAAAAGTCTGACACTTAGGACGGAGTATAAATATATTTTCAGGGGTTATACCGCCAATCCTGACGAAGCGAACGCAGCGAAAAAGTCTCTGTCTGTCGGATTTGATTATCAGTTTTAAGCAGAGACCACAGAGATAAAGTCCGCAGCCCATCCGCCGAAGCGGCGGAAACCCCGTCCTTTTTTAATGTCAACAAATGTAAAAGGACGGGGTTCTTCCTCTCTCCGTTCGTCAGTCGGGCTGCTAAGCAAAGCGCTCCGCCCGCCAGAGGCGGACTCCGCTTGTAAGCAGTCGCTCGCCTACCGGCAAGCGACTTTTCCCTCATTCATTAGTGGGTGGTCGAAGAAATATATAATCAGTAAAAATATTAGCTTATGATGTATTTATGATGTAGCTCCGGATAAGTAAAGATGATAATTGTTCCGGAATATTATACAATTGAGTTTAACCCGGCTGAATTATTGCAGAAGAAGATGACTCAGGGTTACCGAAAACAGGAGGTGAAAAATGAATAA
>VMTI01000197.1 GCA_013791675.1 bacterium
GAAAGATTTTTTCTTTTTCCTTCGGCGGTTTTAATCATTCTGACGGGGCGCCTTTTGCGTTTTGTGACATATAGGAAATTTTTTCTGGCGTTTGCATGGTGGAGTTCGTTTCTTTTCGCGATGCTCTTACATGATATTTCACCGAGAAATTTTTATTCTCTGTCCGATTTCGCGGATTCGGTTATCAGGGCTGTTCCCGCTGAAGCGCCGCTTGTTATTGAAAAAGGCGCGGTAGGAGATGATCTTATCTTCGCGCTGGCTTACAAGAAGTGGGCGCAGAATGTAAAAATGCCGGACATTTACAGCGCTTACGGATCTGTTTTTCCGTCGGTCTACGGGGATAATTTCCAAAGGATTAGCCCCGCGCAGCGCTTTGCCGGCAGAATGAAGTTTCTTTCTGCCGCGCCCGAAAAATGTTTTTTCGCTTTCTCTAAATCCCAAGTGCCGTTTTCGGATTATGTCTTTAACGGTTTGCTGTGGGAAAAACCCGTTAAAAATCAGAATAACGATTTGTTCTTTTGGCGGACTTCAGGCCTAAAAAGCTACAGGGTGAGGTCGCTTGAAATTCTTGATTTTTATTTCCGCCTTCTTAAAAAACCCTCTTTATCAGGAGCGCGCCTCTGCGCACATATGGGGAATGACATAGACTGGCTTTTAACGAATATGGGCCCCGTTTGGGCGGGGTTGGGAGAAAGGGCCGAGGCCAGGCGGTCTTACAATGCGGCTCTTATGATAAATCCGGAATTGCCCGAAGCATCCAATAATCTTGGGGTGCTATCTTTTGCCGACGGCGATTATGCCGCTGCCGCGCGCTATTTTGAGGATTCGCTCATCTTTGAGAATGATGATGTCAGATATTATAACCTGGGGTTAGCGCTCCGCAAACTCGGGAAAACGGCTGAAGCGGCCGGGGCATTTGGAAAATGCCTGAGTATAAATCCATTTAATTATGCCGCGCTTAACGAGTTAGGGCTTATGGAAATGCATTCCGGCAACATTTCACGCGCGAGAGAATTTTTTCAAAAGGGGCTGTCTATAAAGCCGGATGATGAAAATTTAAAATATAATATTGATCTTTTATGGAATAAAAAATGACAGCGTTGAAAATTTTACTTTTTTTGTGTCTTTTGTTTCCATCGCGCTGTTTTTCCGGCGATGTTTTTGAACTTTGTATAATAAAACACGAAGGCTCTTATTTGCCCCATACTTCATCTGCTGAAGCTGTTTTGAAATATCTCGCATCCTCTACGTCTATAGATCCTTCTCCCTCGGCGATTTATCTTCCAATCGGCGAAGATCTTTTTGATTATCCTTTTCTTTATATTACCTCAAAAGGTGCGCTTCCCGATTTTACAAGAGCCGAAACAGCTTTGCTGGCGAAACATCTTTCATGCGGAGGATTTCTTCTTATAGACGAGGCCGATTCCTACGGCCTTGACGATTTTTACCAGTCGGTGAAAAATTTTGCCGTGGATATATTCCCCGGCGGCCTCGGGCTTGAGAAAATTCCGAATGACGATGTTATATTCAGAAGTTTTTATCTGGCTCCGAAAGCCGCGGGCCGCAATTCAGTTTCACCGTCTCTTTACGGCGTCCGAAGGGGCGGCAGATGGGTAATTGTTTATTCGCGAAATGATCTTTTCGGCGCATGGGCGAGGGACGATTCCGGTAGATTTATCTACAGCTGTTATCCCGGCGGTGAAGCTCAAAGAATGGAGGCTGTTAAAATCACGGTGAATATAATGATGTATTCTATGACGGGCACCTATAAGAGCGACATCATTCACAGGGATTTTATTGAAAGGAAACTGGAATCGTGGTGAATATATGATAGCGGATTTGACACTTATACTTCTTGCGCTGCTCGTTTTCCTGACGATCCGCTATAAGGGCGGTTTTTACAGGGCCGCGGCTTTGCTCGTTGTTTTCTTTCTTATAGCCAACCCCGCTTTCAGAAAAACGAGCCGCGCTCCTTCTCCCGTGCTGGCCATTTGCCTGGATACATCTTTCAGCATGGGCGTTAAAAACGGCTCTTCTTCCCGCATTGATGAGGCGCTTGCGGCAGTCCGAAAAGAATTGCCGGCGCTGAAAAAAAAATTTACTCTGTTGTTTTACGCCGTTGACAGCGAAGCGCGGCATCTTGACGAAAATGATTTTTTTAAGTTGCGCGCTAAAGGAAAAGCCTCACTAATATCTCAAAGCGCCGGCAGTATAACGGCGTCTTTGCCGGAAGGAGCGTCGCTTCTTCTTCTTTCCGACGGCAGAGACACATCCGGCGGCGCGGCCTATTTTTCAAAACCTGTTCATTGCGCGGGGTTCGGGCAGGCTATTGTAAATGATATCTCCGTGAAGATTATGAATTATCCCGAAAGAGCGTTTCAGGGCGCTGTTTCAAAAGTGCGTGTGCGGGTGGAGCGTTCCGGCGGTGTCTCGTTCGTGCGTGTTAGAATACGCCATGGCGGCGTTATAGCAGGCGAGAAGGACATAACTTTTTCAGAAGGTGAGGCGTCAAAAGAGTGCGATATTGAATTTGTCCCGAAGGATGCGGGCGCCAAGAGCAAATACAGCGTCGAGCTTTCTCCGCGCGACGATAAACCGGAAAATAATTCGGATTTTTTCAAGGTGTCCGTTTTTAAATCCAAGATGAAGGTTATGTTTATCAGCGGCCGCCCGGGATGGGAATACAGAAATTTAAGAGCTCTTATAAAATCCGACGAGAGGATAGACCTCACTTCTTTTGTGATACTCCGGAATCCATCCGATTATGTGCCTTTCCCCGATAACAAGCTTTCACTTATCCCTTTTCCCGTGCGAGAGATATTTTTAAAAGATATAACGCAGTATGATCTGGTGATACTCCTGAATTTTGATTACACTTTGTTTCTCGGCCCGGATTATCTTTCGCCTCTGAAAGAGCACGTGAAATCAGGCGGGGCGCTCCTGCTTATAGGGGGAGAAAACCTTTTTCACAAAGGTAATTATTTCAACAGCCCGCTTTCAGGAATTCTTCCGTTTCAAGCTCCCGTTTCCGGCGGTTTCAGCGAAGAAAAATTCTTTATAAAAGCTTCTCCTTCTCATCCGATAACTTCTCTAATTTCCGATATCCCGCATCTGAGTGAAACAAAATTTCAAGGCATAACTCTTGCCGGAGATTTGGCTGGCGGCGCGGAAAGCATTTTGAAAACTTCAGAGGGGAGGCCCGTCGCCGCCGTTAAAACGGCGGACAGCGGCAGAGTAATGGTTATATTGACAAACAGTTTATGGCGTCTTTTTTTTGAGGGTGAGGAAACAGCTTATTTTTATCAGGAATTTTTTAAGAATTCTTTTGCATGGCTTACACGTTCTCCCCTGCTTGATGAAATAAGTCTTTCGGGCAGGGACAGATATAAAACGGGCGAGGAATTAGCATTACGTATAAATGTGAGAAATGCACTTCAGGGGTCTGTCAGCGTGAGGGATATCGGCCCCGCCGGCACGTCTTATCTTTCCCCGGTTATGATATCTCCCGGAGTTTACAGCGTTCAAAAAAATCTTACGGAGCCGGGGCGGCATAGATTAAATATTTCTCTTTCGGGGCACTTAGAGATTGCGGGTATCCGCTCCGAGAAGGATTATTCATTTGTCGTGGAAAATCTCGGCATAGAAGAGGAAAACACAGGGGCTAATCATTCTTATTTGCGTGAAATTTCACGCGTCTCGCTCGGAAAATATCTGGGCAGCAATTCATTTCACGCCGCAGGCATTCCGTCGCCTTCCGACAATTCGGTATTTTACCGCCCGGCGCTGAAAAATTATTATCTGATTTTTATGGCTTTATTTTTTACGTTTCTGTGGTTTAAGGACAACACACAATGATAATGCAAGTTTTTTTCTTACGGCTCCGCGCTTTGCACAGGGTCAGGATAATAGCGGCCTCGGCCAATGAGACTATGATAAGCCTGTCCGCGCTTTTGGCGGCGCTCGCTTTGTTTTCCCTCGCGGATTTTATTTTCCCCATGAGTTTCCGAATTCGCCGCTTTATACTGATTGCTTTCGGGCTTTATTTTTTGACGAAGCTCTTTTCGGGGATAAGGAAAATATTAAAAAAAGCTTACGCAAAAACATGCGACGCCGCGGGCGCAGGCGTTCTAAAAGCTTTTGAGCTCGCCCGGAATAAAGAAAATCTCACGGCGCTGGGCATTTCAGGCGAGCTTATAGACGAGGAAATCAAAGGGGCGTCCGAAATTATTAAAATGGTTTCGCCTTTTTCGCTTGTGTCATTCAATTTGAAGGCCGGCTTTATCACGCTTTTAGGGGCGGCGGTTTTGTTTTTTAATGGCGTTTCCGCGGGAAGAGTAATCATTCCCCGAAGGGAAGATATAGGACGTTTCCTGACCGTGGAGATGAAAAAATTCGCCGTAAAAGGCGAATCATGGGAAGCGCACATTAGCGCGCGGAGCTCCGTCTGGCCCCGCGCAATGCTTTCTTTTCCTTCTTCGTCATGGGTTGAAAGAAAACTAACAGGCGCTGACGGACGGTTTGCGTTCAGGATAGAAAAATGTTTTGAACCCTTTAAAATTAGATTCAGATGGAAAAATTTATACTCAGCCGTTTATGATATAAAGCTTTATGAAAGGCCCAGAGTCCTCGAGCGGAAAATCAGGATTAAGTATCCGTCTTATCTGAATTTGAAGGACGAGGAAAGTTCTTTCGGGGGGTTCGCGGCTTTTCCCGGCACATTAGCGTCGGCCTGCATAAAATCTTCTCATAAACTGGAAAGCGCTCATATTATCGCGGTTTTTGAAGGGAAGAAAAAGATAATCCCCATGAGTGTGTCGCTTGCCGAGGCGGAAGGCCAATTTACCGCGAGCGGTGCCGGAAGCTGGCGGGTGGAATTGCTTTCGCGCGAGGGAATCGCTTCATCCGGAACGGTGGTGTGGACTGTGGAAGATGCAGAGGATGCACCACCGCAAGCTTATATACTGAGCCCCGGGGAAGATATTGTTATAAACGAAAGTTTTTCCGGCATTGACCTTGAATGGCTCGGGGAAGATGATTTTGGAATCAAAGAAGTGTTTTTCTGTTATTCAAAAAACGGCGCGCCGCTTAAAAAAATAAAAATTTTTGAGGGTTATTCCAAAACGTGCCGAGGGCGATGGAACTGGAAACTCTCCGACGTCATGGTTCCAGATGATGTGACAGAATACTGGGTACTTGCGCTTGACGCAGCGCTCAAACAGGGAGAAAGCCGCCGCTTTACACTCACATTAAAGGACTTTTTAGCGACCCACAAAAAAAACATGAAAGAGGAAGAGAGGATCAAGGAAGATGTTTTCGGAATTTATCAGAAGCAGGCAGAATTAAATATTGCCCGCAATCAGATTACGGATACCGAAATTATCCGCCTCCAGAGGGAGATTGAGAACAAATTACTTTCTCTCGCCGACGCCGCCGGCAACATGGCGCGACGCGCTGAAAAAGACCCGCTTTACAGCAGCTATTATTCTTCCGAATACAGGGGTTTGCAGAAAGCGCTGGATGAGCAGGCCGCAGCGTCCTCCCGCGCGCAGGGGGAATTGGAATCCGGCTCAAAGCAGGGCGCTTTCCGCACGCAGGACGAAATAGAAGCTTCGCTTGAAAAACTCGCATCTTTCAGCGAAGAGCTTTTTAAGAGAAGCTCCATGGATAATTTAGGCGGCATCGGCCGCGAATCCGCGGAGATAGCGGATAAGCTTGATAATTTTCTGTCCTCTTCTCCCGATGCGGAGAAGCTCGGTGAATTAATGGAGCTTACTGATAGAATAGAGAAGCTGGTGAGAGAGCTTGCCGAAACGATTAAGAATATGCCGCAGACTCTTCCGGAGGAATTTGTGAATTCCGATTCGGTGAAATCTATGGATTTTAACGCCACGCAGTCATCTCTTTCCGCTCTTAAAGACGCGCTTTCTTCGGGTGACATATCTTCGGCCGTCAAGCGCGCGAAGGAACTTCTTGAAAATTTAAGCCGTCTCCGGAAAAGTTTTGAGCAGGCGTCGGAAAATGTTTCTCCGATGAGTATTCCGATGGATAAAAAAGATACGCGGCTTGAGGAAATAATAAAAGATGAAGAAAATATAATTTCATCCACGGAAAAGTTTTTATTCCGCAGTGAAGAAAAGATAAAAGCTCTGAACGCCCGAAAGGCGCAAAAGCTGAGGGAACTTGCATCGGGAATTAAGAACTCGTCTGAACTTATGCGCAATGACAGCAAAAAACTTTTCGGTTCGGACGCTCCGCGCCTTTCGCAGGGGCTTTACAGATTGAACAGAAATGTTTCGGATTTTGCCGAAAGGTTTCTGGATAAGGGTTTTGATTTTGAGAGCCTGCTCGGTGAAGCGTCCAGGGAGCTTGAAACTATGACGGCCATGGAACTAAGCAGCTCAACGCTGAAGAAGCTCCGCGAAACTTCTTCGGATATCGCGGACTTTTTTGATATTTACAGGGACACGTCTGTTCCTCCTCTTCGGCCGGAGGATATAAAATACGCCATGGATATATCATCATTCCAGTTATCCGTTTCCCGCAAGACGTCTGAATTGGAAAAAAAGATTTACGAGTATTCAAGGCAGAGCGCGCAGTTCCCGCCTAATATTGCCCGCAATATTAAAGCGGCCCGCAGGGAAATGACCGGCGCCGCTCGTGCGATGGCGGAAGCTCATGCAGGGGATTCATTCGTTTTTCAGGAAAAGGCGCTTTATTATCTTAAAAAAGCGCAGAAAGGTATGGACGCTTTTGAATTTATTCCTCAAAGCTCTTCAGGAGGCCCGCCTATGCCGTCTTTTTTTCCGTCATCCGGAAATTCCCCCGGTACGGGGAAATCATCGCAGGGTATGGGATTTCAGAAAGCCGATTTTCCTATTCCCTCATCTCCGCGTCCGGGCTATGACGGAGCGTCCGAGATTATAAATGACGCCATGCGTGGCGAGCGCCCGCCAAAATACAAAGATATGCTCAAGGAATATTACGACCAACTGCTGAAATAAAAGTAGCCGGTCACCCTTTATTTTGTTAAAATTCAACTGTATGGAAAATAACAGAATTAACACTTTTCACGGGCCGAAGTTTATTTTTTTCGGCCGTGGCGCCGCCGGGAAAATTCCGCAGGGAATAGCCGTTGTGAGCCCGTCCGTATATAAGAATTTTAAAGCGCTTCTCGTAAAAATTGACAGCAACCCTGTTTTGTTCGCGCGAAGGGGAGCCCTTCGAGAACCCGGGGAAGGTGATGTTTTAACCCTTGCCGGGATTTTAAGAAAAAAAATAAAAACGGCGCCGTCTTTGCCAGTTGTCGCCGTGGGTGGAGGTTCTGTCATAGATGCCGTGAAGATTGCCGTGCGCATAGCCTCTTCCGACGGCCTGACTTTTGAAAAAATTTATAATGACGGAATTCCGCGGCCCCCGAAGAATTCGCCCTATCTGATTGCTGTTGAGACAACAGCGGGCACGGGCACGGGCGTCACCGGTGTGGCCGTCGTGACAAAAAAAGATAATGTCAAAAGGGGAATCGCCTCGCCGTATCTGATACCGGATGAAGCTTATTATGATCCCGATTTTATTGATGTTCTGCCGAATGATATTTTTGCCTCATCGGCAATGGACGCTTTAACTCACGCCATCGAGGCATATGTTTCGCGTATAGAAAATATCCCCGCCGACACGATGGCGCTTAAAGCGGCGGAGATGATAGGAAATAATATTATCGCAGGATATAAGGGTGTTTTATCGGCGCGCGAACTTGTGCATTACGGTAATATGATGGCAGGATATGCTTTTTCAAATGCCCGGCTCGGGCTTTGCCACGCTCTCGCCCATCTTATCGGCGGCCGTTTCGGAGTTTCTCACGGCAGGATAAACGCTATTCTGCTTCCGGATGTAATAGAGCACAATATTGAAGCCGCGGAAAAATATGACAGGATTGCTTTTTCGCTGGGAATTTCCGTAGGCGGTCTGGCTAAACATATAAGATGCCTCAACACCGAACTTGGAATTGCAAATTCATTGTCTTTTCTGGGAGAAAAATTTAAGTCCATGATAAATACTATAGCCGAGGAAGCGTCGGTGTCATCTCTTATGAAGGTGAACCCATGCCGCTTGGCGCCCGCGGAGATTGCGGAAATGCTTTCGCGTTTATACGGTTAGAGTATCCGAGAAATGAGAGGGGCAGTTTTTTGCTTTGCAAAAATCAGCCGGTTCCGTTTGTTATTTGAACACTTTTCCTGTTTCCTTGTACCAAAGGAGTAAATCAAGTTCTGCCGGCGGTATTTTTAAACGTTTCGCGAAGAGCATAAATTTTTTTTCGATTTCAAGATAAAGCTTACCGCTTATTGCCTGGGGGATTTCTTTTATGGCGCCGAAATTTTTGAGATTGCGCAGTATATGCCTGTCGAGTATGGCAAGTTTTTCTCCTTTTCCTACGTTACGCAGAAAATGGCTGGCTTCTTTAAAGCCGTATCCCCTGATATTTTTTACAAGCCAGTTTCTTAATTTTACCGGGTCATTTTCCAGTTTGAGAAATCCCATTATTTCCGGAAGTTTTGTTCTTGCTTCCATGATGTATCGGGATTTATTATTAGGGAAACGGACTTTCTTGAGAGCGGCGGCTATTTTTTGTGAATCGCCCTTAAACAGCAGCCCCTTTTTTTTAAGTCCGCCTACCGCCGCCCAGCAATAAACAGCTTTGGACTGAGGCGTTAAAAGACAGTATGTCATTTCTGAGAATATTTTTTCTTTGTTGTTGGATTTCCCGCAGAGGCGGAAATTTTCAAGAGATTTAAGAAGTTCGCCGCGTGCGCCGGCCCAAAGAGTTTTTATTTCAGACGCATGATTGTTAAAGATGTCCGGCGGTATGGGGCTTGTGGATAAAGTGTCAAATGTCAAGACCTGACCCCTTACTTCAAAAGCCCCCGGATGATGAGGGCGACGGATTCTTTTTCACTTAATCCACGGGCCATAAGAGTTTGAAGCTGTTTGGAATCAACGCTTCCTATCGCGGCTTCGTGCGTTATGCGGGCTTGGGGGTGGCTCACCTCCACGACGGGTGTGGCTGATGCGGCAGCTTTATCCTGCACTATTTCCTTGCAGTCGACATGGCCGCGGGCGCCGGCTGCGGAGGCTGTGAGCTTGTTGTATATGTCGGCTCTGGCAGAATCCCTGACGGCTATGCGGGAATTTAAAAATCCCCGTGAATTTTCTCCGTTCAGATGGCCTGTTTCATTTATTCTGATAATATCATTTGCGTATCCGCTTATTCTGGCCGTCATCTCAAGAGAGCTGTCCTCGCCGCAGTTTGTTTCATAATTTATGTCAATCAGCCCGACCCTGCCTTTTATAAGTTCAAATTCCGTAGCAAAACGCGCCCCCTTTTCCAGATTAACTTTCGCTTTAGGATAAACTTTTGTGCCGCCGCCGCCGCCGTGCACATGCCTTTCAAAATATCTGTATTCCGCGCCTTCCTCTATATTTATTTTCGCGTCCATTATGTGGGTTATATCCAGCGCATTGGGAAAACTGCAGTGCGCGATTATGGATATTTTTGAATTTTTCCCGCAGTTGACGTCCATAAGTATTTTCTGTATCCCTTTTTCAGGCAGCATGCCGAAGCATATCTGAACGGGGTTCTCTATAATCGTGCCATCTTTGATTTTTATTACCGCTCTTATACCGTCTTTCATCTCGTTTACATCCATTTTTAATCCCGGCACAAGATGCGCCCCCAGCACTTTGTTGTGATGAACCACAAGATGAGCCGTGTGGGTGTCATGCAGCTCGGCGGGCTTTTTGTTTATTGAAGCAAGAAGTTCTTCCAGAGCCGAAGTTGGAAGTGCGCCGTGGCGTGCTGGAAGTCCACCGAGGCGTAACTTTTTTTTATTTATCATAAGGTATTCCCTGTTCGGCTATATATTTGAGATCGCAGGGCATGCATTTATCATGGAAATAAGAGCTTATTTTTTCCGACGAGCCCGAATCCCTTATGCCGCCGTGGCACATAAGAAAAGCCTTTTGCGAGTGTTTAAGCACTTCAAGGCTGTGAGTTATCAGTATAATGCTGCTGCCTTTTCGCTTGAGTGTCTGTATCACTTCAAACATTTTATCCAGCGCTTCAATATCAATTCCCGAATCCGGCTCGTCCAGCAGGGTCAGCTTAGGTTCCATGACGAGGATTGAGGCTATTTCCACTCTTTTTCTTTCGCCGCCGCTGAGGGTTTTGTCGCAGCCTCTGTGAAGATAATTTCCGGGATTGAGCCCCACCGCGTTCATCGCGTATTCCATGTTTCCTTTTTTTTTGTCTTTGGCCGAGGCCATGAGATAGTCGCTTATGCTTATGCCCTCAAAGCGCGCGGGTTCCTGCCAGCCCAGGGTTATACCCAGTTTTGCGCGTTTATCAGCGGCTAAATTTTTTATGGACTTTCCTTCAAAAAGTATATCTCCGTCAATGTTTCTAAAATCAGGCAGCCCCATGAGTGCGGACGCGAGCGTGGATTTTCCGGCGCCGTTGGGGCCGACGATCGCGTATATTATGCCCGCTTCAAAAACAGCGTTTATACCGTTGAGTATGGTTTTGCCGCCCAGTTTTAAACTGAGATTTTTTAATTCAAGTATATTTTCAGTTTTGTTCATCCCGCATTAAACAAAAAAACACCGCGCAATTCAACCGGAGCATTTGGAATTGGGAAGCCTTATCTGCGATCTGTGTGTTGACACAAAGTTTTTTTTATCATATATTTTGCGGAGAGAAATAAAATGACGAAAATATCAAAAATACAAAAAAAATTGTTAATTAAATACACGTTTTTGGCGTTTGTGTTTGTAAATCGCTCTTTCGCGCAGGACCCGCTCGCGCCTTCCTGCGAATCCAGACTTTCTCCGGTGCAGGCGGGAATTGTGATGGAATGGAATAATTATTCATCACGGGATTTCGGAAGCGGCTTCAGAAGCGGAAAATATTTTCTCAGAGCCAGAAAATATTCGTTCCCTTATCTTTACGGAATCAAGCTCGGCAGGGAAAATATTTTTGAGCCCGGAGATTTATCGCTTGCCGCGCTGGGCGCCGAATTTTCTTATGTGTTTGTGGAAGACAGCATTATAACCCCGACCATTATGACGGGCGGAGAAGTTTCTTATTCCAGAAATTTTGACAACAGGGCAATTACAGGCGGCTCGCTGCACGCGCTTTTTTCAAAGGAAGCGGGAAAAATCATGCCCTATTTCGGGCCGGAACTTAAATATGTGAAATTAACCGGCACCGGCCTTTCTGCTGATTCGCTGAAGTTTAATTTTATTCTGGGGGTGAAATTTTACACCTATCCGGGGGCAAGCTATGGCATAAACTTTTCACTTGGAAGTCTCGGCGGCTGGGGTATTTATTTCAATAACTCATGGTAGAGGAAGTGATCGTATACGGAGCCCCGGTTTTGAGGAAGCGCGCGAAAAAAATAAAAAATGTCGGCGCGAGCGTAAAAAAAATGCTGCGTGACATGGCCCAGACAATGATTGAGTCCGGCGGAGTCGGCCTCGCCGCGCCGCAGATAGGAATTTCGCTTCGTGCGGCGGTTATAAATACGACAGGCGGGGAAGATGATTTTATCTATGTTATAAACCCGGTCATAGAATCATCGTCGGGTAAAATTCTTATGAAAGAAGGGTGCTTGAGCATTCCCGGAATTTTTGAGAACGTTAAAAGGCCTGAATTTGTCCGGGTGCGGTCGCTGAATATGGAAGGCGAAGAGCAGATAATAGAAACGAACGGTATGGAAGCCCGGGCTCTTCAGCATGAAATAGATCACCTCAACGGAGTGCTTTTCACGGACAAAATCCCCCTCTATAGAAAACTTTTCATTACCAGAGCTCTTTTGAGACTAAAAGCAGGCAAAAAGGCGTTTGAAAAATGAGAGTTATTCTTTTTTCAACGTCTTCTGATTTTATCAATACTATTCCCGCGGCTCTTCGCGGGGCAGGATGTGAAGTGAAGGCCATTGTGTGCGGCGGATTTTCCCGCGTTGATAGTGACGCGCTGAAACTTTCAGGTATTCAAACGCTTCCCGCCGATGATGTGAATTCCCCGGATTTTATAGAAAAACTAAAAAGTTTCCGGCCTGATTTATTTATTGTTGTTGCGTTCGGCAGAATATTTTCTGAAGATTTGCTTGCTGTTCCGCGGCTGGGCGCGGTTAATATACATTTTTCTCTTCTGCCCGCCTACAGGGGAGCGGCGCCTATTGAATGGGCTGTTTTTAACGGTGAAAAACGCACGGGCATTACAGTGTTTAAAATAAAAAAAGAACTTGACGCCGGAGATATAATAAACGCGAAAAGTTTTGATATATCCGACGGTGAGCAGGCTCATGCTCTTTACCGTCGTCTCTCGGCCGCGGCGGGGGATGTTATAACCGAAACCATTAATTTGATTTCAAAGCCGGATTTCAAGGCCATGCCTCAGACCGGCGCGGTTTCCTATGCGAGGCGGCTTGAAAAAAAAGACGGCGTCGCGGATTTCAGAAAAGATACAGCTGATTTGATATACAGAAAAGTGCTTGCTTTTTCAGGCAAGATAAATGTTTCGGTGATGATACACGGCGAGAGGATTATAATAAAGGAGGCCATTGTCATCAGGAACACCGGCGCATCCGTTCCGGGGACAATATATTCTCTCGTGAAAAATAAAGGTTTTAGTGTTAACTGCGCGGACGGCGCGGTTATGATCGTTTCCATCCAGCCGGAAGGAAAAAAAACGATGGGCGGATGGGAATTTGTTATAGGCCGCAGGCTTTCGCCGGGCGACAAAATCTAAAAAATTTCAGTCAGAGTTCGACTATTATGGAGTTTGACAGCAGCCAGCCTTTTTCCGTGAAGATTGTTTTAGCGCCGTTTTTTTTCATCCATCCGGGGGCTATAAATTTCTCATGGGTTTTTCTGTAAGGGATGCCTTCAAGCATTCTCAGCGCGAGGAATTTCTTTTCAAAGTTTATTTGTTTTTTAGTCAGAATCTCTTCGGATTTTTTAAGTGGGCTCAGCAGGTAGTTGTTCAAGTGGGCGCCTGTAAGGCGTTTATTTCCGAACGAAGATACGGCACCGGCGCCGAGCCCGGCGTAAGCGCCCCGTCCCCAGTAATTGAGATTATGCGCTGATTGTTTTCCGGGCCTGGCGAAATTTGATATTTCATAATGGCAATAGCGCGCTTTTTTCAATTCCCGGCAGAGTGTTCGGTACATTGCCGCGATTATCTCCTCCGCGGGCGTCGGTTCTTTCAGTATATTTTTCCTGTTTGAAGGCGGCGTATAAATATATGCGGAGATGTGTTCCGGAGAAAGGGCTGTTATTCTGTTTAATGTATCCGCAAAAGTTTTTTTATCCTGTCCGGGGAAGCCGTATATGATATCTGTGTTTATATTATTAAAACCGGCGAGCCTGGCGGCGATAAAAAGTTTTTCAGCGTCTTCAGGGGAATGTTCCCTGCGCGCTTTTTTTAAAAGTTTTGCGTCAAGAAACTGAATTCCTATAGAAAGGCGGTTGACGCCGTTTTCGCCGAGGAACGATAAAATATTTTTGTTCGCCGAGCGGGGGTTCACCTCCACTGTTATTTCGCAATTCTTTGAAAAACGGAAGCGTCTCCGCAGAATAGCGAAAAGAGACGCGAACTCGCGGCGTTTGAAAACGGATGGCGTGCCGCCGCCGATGTAAAGGCTTTTTATTTCTCCGCACAAGCTCTGGAAATAGATAGCGTCTTTCTCCAGCGCCTGAATATACGCGCCCTTCTGCGAAAGATTCGTTTGAGAATAGAAATCGCAGTAAGAGCACCTTCGGCGGCAGAAGGGCAAATGTATGTAAAGTGAATGAATCATTTTTTAAAAAAAGCCCGAGAGCGGAATCGAACCGCTGACCTGCTCATTACGAGTGAGCTGCTCTACCAGCTGAGCTACCCGGGCATAAAAATTTAGCAGCGCGGAGGCGCTGCGGATACCGTAATCTAATGCACTCATTAACAGAAATTATAATTTTTGCTATCATAATTTGCAATGACTAAAACAGATAAGATATGGCTTTTGACGGCGCTTCCGCTTTTTGGGGCGATGCTTATAATTATGACGAGGGTGTTCTCTTATGATAAGAGTGTCGCGGGCCAAATTGAAATCAAAACCGTCAAATACACCATAGAGCTTAACGGCGGAAAATTCAGAAGCTTTTGGAGGAATTTTTACAAAATACAGAAAGAATCTCCCGGCAAACCTCTTTTTATAAGGGTGGTGTCGCCCCCGGATATGATATACGCCATGGTCAATTTTGATATAAAGGGGATAGACCCGGCTAAGGCGGATTTATCCGGTGCCGCTTTTACGGAAATAAATAAATACGCCGACGGTATAAAATTTACGATAAGGGCTGGCAGCAGGAAAAACATAATTTTGCGCATACAGGAAATATCCCGTCAGACCTCCGGACTGACACCCCTTTTACAAAAAAGGGAAATTCAAATGCCGAGTTCAGAACGGTGATTTTATGATAGAAGTTGAGGTGATGAGAGTTTTTTTTGATTTTGTTTCCGCCTCGGCGATGGTAATACTTGTTAACAAGGAAGGGGACAAAGTTATGCCTATATGGATAGGAGTTTTTGAGGCGCAGTCCATACAGAGCGCTCTTGACGGAGAATCTTTTAAAAGGCCGATGACGCACGATCTTCTGAAAAACGTCATAGCGGCTTCAGGGGGAAAGCTGGATTATGTACTCATATCCAAAGTGATAGACAACACTTTTTATAGCCGCATATATATAGAGCGCCTCGGCGCGGAGACGGATATTGACGCGCGGCCATCGGACGCTTTATGTATGGCCGTTAAGACCGGCGCGAAAATATTTGTTGATGACAGGATATATGATAAATTTGAGCCGAGGGTTGATTTTGAAAAAAAACTTAAGAATGATTTTTACAGTATGTTTCTCGGCAGCATCAATAAGAATGAACTGAAAAAAGCGTAATGGCGGAGCGAAGCGGTGAAAAAAACAAAAAGTAAATTAAAAAAAAGGGGAATTCTAAACAAAAATGGGAAGCTCATGGCTGTTTATCCGGGCAGTTTTGATCCCGTAACCAATGGCCACATAGATGTGGCAAAGCGCGCCCTGACTGTTTTCGGTGAAGTTGTGATAGCCGTTATAGAGAATCATTCAAAAAAAACATGTTTTACCGTTCGCGAAAGAACATCTATGCTGAAAAAAGCTCTCTCTCAGTATGGCATTGAAGGAGTGCGGGTGGATTCTTTTGAAGGCCTTCTGGTAGATTATATGAAAAATATCGGCGCCGGGATTATAGTCAGAGGACTGCGCGCGGTCAGTGATTTTGAGTATGAGTTTCAGATGGCTCTTATGAACAGAAAGCTTTCCCCCGATATAGAAACCGTGTTTTTTATGACCGACGCGAAATACGCGTATTTGAGTTCATCAATTGTCAAAGAAGTCGCGTTTCTCGGCGGTGATATCACCCCCGCGGTTCCGGCATCGGCGGCGGTTAAACTAATGAAAAAAAGAAGTAAATACCCCGTCCGCCTGCGGCGGGCACCCCTTTTGAAAAAGGGGAATTTTAAAAAAAGGAGAAAAAATGATGAAAAATTTTGTTCTTGACACTAACGTTCTGATACATGACCCGGAAAGTATTTTTTCATTCGGGGACAACAACGTCGTTCTTCCGATAACCGTCATAGAAGAGCTCGATGGACTGAAAAAATCTCATGATGGAAGAGGTAAAAGCGCCCGCAGCGCATCACGCTGCATAGACGGATTGAGAAAAAGAGGTTCGCTTGTTAAGGGCGTTAAAAGCAGGGAGGGCGGCACGGTGCGGGTATTGATAGGCGCGGGGGAACGCCTTCCGGAGTCCTTCGCTTCAAATGCGGATAATACCATTCTTTCTTTTGCGCTCCACCTCAACAAAACCGAAGGCGGCGTTATTTTTATTTCAAAAGATATAAACATGAGGATAAAGGCCCAGGTGCTCGGACTTGAGACCGAAGATTATGATACGAGGAAAGTCAATTTTTCCGAGCTTTATAACGGCTGGCGTGAAATTGAGATAACGGGGGATGAAATAAACAAATTTTATTCGGATGGCGCAATAGTACCCGCCGGCGAATTCATGGAAAACGAGTTTTTGATAATGAAGAATTCCGCCGATCCGAAACAGACAGCGCTTGCGAGATTTAAAAAGGGTAAAGCGATTAAGCTTCTTCAGTCCAAAACCGTTCTTTGGGGGGTAAAGTCGCTTAATGTGCAGCAGACGTTCGCCATGGAGGCACTCATGGACGACAAAATAAAACTTATCGCGTTTTTGGGAATAGCCGGTACCGGAAAAACTCTTCTTGCCCTCGCAGGAGGCCTCACAAAAGTGTTTGACGATAACGCTTACAGCAAACTGCTTGTTTCCCGTCCTGTTATACCCATGGGAAATGACATCGGTTATCTTCCCGGAACAAAAGAGGAAAAGCTCGCGCCCTGGATGAGGGCCATTAATGACAATCTGGAATTTCTTGTTTCCGCTTCCGGCAAAAGCGAGTTGGGCGGGCAGGATATGGACTCGCAGGTGGACTGGCTTTTCTCGTCAGGGAAGATAGAGGTGGAGGCGCTGACATATATAAGAGGGAGAAGCATTCCAAAACAATTTATGATTGTTGACGAGGCCCAGAATCTCACTCCCCACGAACTGAAAACAATTATTTCCCGCGCAGGAGAGGACACGAAAATAGTGCTGACCGGCGACCCTTATCAGATAGACAACCCTTATCTTGACGCTTCATCCAACGGCCTCACATACGTTATAGAAAGGTTCAAGGGGCAGGATGTGTTCTCCAGTATGACTTTTGTAAAATCGGAAAGGAGCCCGCTGGCGCGCCTTGCCGCTGAATTACTGTGAATAATGAAGATATTTGTAAGGAAATGTGCGTCGATCTGCATCTGCACACCTATTTCTCAGACGGCTTTTACAGCCCCGAGGAACTGATAAGAAAGGCCTGTATGCAGGGACTCAGCGCCATAGCTCTCACAGACCACGACACGACGGACGGCGTTGAGAGAGCGATTCTCGCAGGAGCCCGTTACGGCGTGGAAGTAATTCCAGCCGTAGAACTTTCCACGCAGGGTTTCAGCTCCAGGCATGACGAGATTCACATACTGGGTTATTACATAAACTGGCGGACGGTTTATTTTCAAAAAAAACTCGCTCTCTTTCGCGGCGCGAGGCTTAAGAGGGCGCATTTGATTTGCGACAAATTAAACGGTTTGGGCATACCGATAGACAGAAAAATTATATTTGAAATGGAGGGGCAGGGCAGCGTCGGAAGGATGCATATAGCAAAAGCTCTTTTCGCTGGCGGTTATGTTAAAGATATAGATGAGGCTTTTCAGAAATATCTGATTAAAGGGAAGCCCGCCTTTGCTGAACGCATGCGGTTTCTCCCTGAAGAGGCGATTAATATGATAATAAATATCGGCGAGATACCAGTTCTCGCGCACC
>VMTI01000092.1 GCA_013791675.1 bacterium
CTTTTATTTTTTTCACCACCGATACAGCGTCTATTCCCGCCTCTTCTTTTAGTTCCGCTATGGAACCGTGCGTTATAAACCTGTCCGGGATAGCTATATTCCGCACACGAGCCCGCAAAGAAGGCTCTATCTCCTCAAGCACAGCCGAGCCGAAACCGCCAATGACGGTATTTTCTTCAAGTGTCACGAGCAGTTTAGCACTTTTCGCGGCCGCTGTTAATGTTTCTATGTCAATGGGTTTCGCGAATCGCGCGTTTATAACGCCGCATTTTATGCCTGCGCCCTGCAACTCCTGAGAAGCCAGCAGAGCGGGATAAACCATGCTGCCCAGAGCCGCTATACACACATCGCCCCCGGAAATAAGAATTTCCGCTTTTCCCGGCGCAAGAAACGTAAAATCTTTCCCGAAACGCATATCTTCCGCCGTCGCGCGGGGATAACGCACCGCTGTGGGAGCGTGATATTCAAAAGCGGAATAAAGCATATCCCTGAGTTCGTGCGCGTCTTTGGGAGCGGAAATGATAATTCCGGGAATCATACGGAGATACGAAATATCAAAATTACCGTGATGTGGGGGGCCGTCGGCGCCGACGATGCCCGCCCTGTCAACGGCGAAAATAACGGGCAAATTCTGCAAACAAACATCATGTATTATCTGGTCAAAGGATCTCTGTAAAAATGTGGAGTAAATCGCCACGACGGGTTTGAGCCCCTGTGAGGCAAGCCCCGCCGCAAAAGTGACGGCGTGTTCTTCGGCTATGCCGCAGTCAAAAAAACGTTCCGGAAACTTCTCGGCAAATTTCAGCAGTCCCGTTCCCTCGGGCATGGCCGATGTCACAGCGGCAATCTTATTGTCTTTTGCGGCAAGTTCGCACAACACTTCTCCGAAGACATCGGAATAACTTTTTGAAGATTCCGGTATCTCGCCTGTCAGTTTGTCGAAAGCGCCCACGCCGTGAAATGAAGACGGATTTTCCTCGGCGATCTTGTAGCCTTTGCCTTTCTTCGTAATAACATGCAGAAAAACCGGCCCCTTAAATTCCTTTATTTTGCCGAGCAGCGCTATAAGCCGGTCAAGGTCATGCCCGTCCACAGGCCCGAAACATGAAAAGCCCATCTCCTCAAAAAACATGCCCGGAGACAGAATTGTCTTTATGCGCCTGGCAATTCTGAGTATTTCAAGTCCCACCATTTTCAGCCTTTTGAGAAAATTCACGACTGATTCTTCCGTCTTCTTCACAATGCCAAGCGAGAATATTTTTGTCAGCATGCTTCCGACGGCTCCCACACGAGGAGAAATAAACATATTGTTGTCGTTTAATATAACCAGAATGTCCCGGCCCGAACAGCCGGCGTTGTTGAGGCCTTCATAGGCCAGCCCGCCGGTCAGAGCGCCGTCGCCGATTACGGCTATCACTTTGTTTTTTCCGCCTTTTATATCGCGGGCGCAGGCCATACCGTAAGCGGCTGAAATGGATGTTGAAGCATGCCCGACGCCGAAAGCGTCATATTCGCTTTCCGACATTTTAGGAAAACCGGATATCCCGCCGAACTGCCGGTTTGTTTCAAAGCTTTTGAAACGGCCGGTGAGAATCTTGTGCGCGTAGGCCTGATGCCCGACGTCAAAAACTATCTTATCTTCGGGACAGTTAAAAACATAATGCAGAGCCGTTATTAATTCAACAGCGCCGAGACTGCCGCCGATATGGCCGCCCGTTTTTGAGCAGGTGTCAATAATTTTCTCCCGTATCTCTCCTACGAGAGCGGGAAGAAGATCCCTGCGTATAAGATGGAGTTCACGGGGGGAATTTATCATATCCATAACAGCCATATTCAGAACTCCCTGACCCTGAGCTTTTCAAGCAGCGACGAAAGAACAGACGTATCATACGGAAGTTTTTTAATAAAACTTTCCGCGCGGGATGTTATTCCGTCTATAATTTTCTGCGAATCAGCCAGTGTGTGAAAACTTAAAACCGTCAGCTTATCGTTTTTTTCATCGTTCCTTGATTTTTTGTATTTTTTTCTGTCTCCCGTTCGGTCAAGCATATCGTCCCGCACCTGAAAAGCCAGTCCCAGATTGCTTCCGAAAGAGGCGAGCTTCACCAGCTCTTTCTCCGACGCTCCGGAGGCCGCCGCCCCCGCCGCGCATATGGACGAAAAAAAAGCGGCGGTCTTGTTCATGTGTATATACCAGAGAGCTTTTTCAGAGCGCTTTTTTGCTCCTCCGCACTCCATATCAGCGGCCTGCCCCGCTATCATACCGGGAGAGCCTACCCCTGCGTTAATTATAGCCGCCGCGCCGAAGTGGCAGCCGTAGAGGATTTCCAAACCGCGGGTAAGAAGAGCGTCTCCGGCGAGAATAGCGGTCGCGGAGCCGAATTTTTTGCATACAGTCGCGAGCCCCCGCCTCATATCATCGCCGTCCATTATATCGTCATGCACAAGCGAATAGCTGTGCAGAAATTCAATACCGCAGGCGAAATCCCGCAGTTTTCCAAGCTCGCTTTTTGTATTTTTTTTATTTATAGCCGTCGCAACAGCCATAAAAAGCACCGGCCGTATTCTTTTGCCTCCTGTTTTCATGCAGTACACAAGAGACCTGTCAAGAATGGTGGGCTTTCGTGACTTATTGAGTAAGCTTCCGGAGGCGGGAAGAAGGCGCAGAAGATTTTTCTCCAGCGCCGGAATATTTTTTCGCGCAAACTTATCAAACGCGGATAATTTTTTTTCAGATTTCATCGTCGCCGAATTTCTCCGTCGTGAAGAGCCCGCTTTTCTTTGAGATAATTTCTATCTTCCGCTTAGATTCCTCTAAGTTTTTTTTCATATCCGAGGCCTTTTCTATGCCCTCTTCAAAAAGCTTTATGGATTCATCAAGCGGGCTGTCCCCTTTCTCAAGAAGAGCCACAATTTCCTCAAGGCGCTTAAGCTCTTTTTCAAAATCTTTTTTCAAAGCTTGTTTCTTTTCGCTCATTATTTCTCCTCTATTGTCATGTCAACCATCAACTGTTTCCCTTACCTCCGCCCCGATAGACCCGCGGAAAAGCCGCACATTTATTTTATCGCCGGCAGCGGCATCACGCGCTCTCTTTATCACCGTGCCGTCCGCTTTCTGCGCTATGGCATAACCCCTCTCCAAAGTATTTATCGGCGAAAGTATATTCAGCCTCTCATAAAGCGTACGAGACCTTTCCGTATAAGAATCAAACATTCTGTTTTTCACCGCTACCAAACTTTCAAAGGCAATATCAAACCCCTGCTCAAACCCCGACATAAAAAGCTCCGGCTCTCTCAGGTACGGCCTCCGCAGAGCGGCATTCAGACGGTCGCCCATAACGGCACATTTTTTATTAAGACTGTTTTTCATTCTAACGACGGCGTTATCAACGCTTTTTATAAGTTCCTCTTTTCTTCCCAGCACTATTTCAGCGGCGACAGACGGGGTGGCCGCGCGCACATCGGCGGTAAAATCGGATATCATCCAGTCTATCTCGTGCCCCACAGCCGATATGACCGGAATCTTTGACGCGAATATCGCCCGCGCGACAATTTCCTCGTTAAAAGCCCACAAATCCTCAAGCGACCCGCCGCCGCGCCCGACAATCAGAACGTCTATATCCGGGAAATGGCGGTTCATGTCCTCAATGGCGGCGGTTATTTCACCGGGAGCCTCAGCTCCCTGCACTCTGACGGGATAAAGCAGAACATGCACATTTGAAAATCTTCTTTTCAAAACGGTGAGAATGTCTCTTACGGCAGCTCCCGTCGGAGAAGTTATAACTCCTATCTTCTGCGGCATTGATGGAAGCGGACGCTTTCTTGATTTATCAAAGAGGCCTTCAGACTCCAGTTTCTTTTTCAGCTCCTCAAATTTCTTCTGAAGTTCGCCCACACCCTTCTCATGCATTTCATCCACTATTATCTGATAGGAGCCCCGCACAGGATACAATGTCACCGTGCCCTTCACCCTGACTTTTATTCCGTCCTTGGGAATAAACTTGAGATACACGGCCTTAAAACGGTACATCACCCCCGATATCTGGCCGCCGGAATCTTTCAGCGAAAAATAGCAGTGGCCGGAGCTGTATTTTTTGAAATTAGAAATCTCTCCGTCCAGCACTATGCCCTTGAACTCCGATTCAAGCATAATCTTGGCTTGATTATTGAGCTCCGTCACCGTATAAATTTTTTCGGGTGTTTCCATAAGCTGTATTCTAATAAATAACCCCGCTTTATTAAAGGGGAAAATGGGGGGAAATGGGGATGGCCTACATTTCCTTTACATTATCTGCAGATAATGGTTAAGGCCTAATCAATCTCACCGTGGAGGCCCCGCCCCAGTTCCTGGCGCAAAGCTTATTGTTTGAACGGTGCATATCCAAGCGGGCCCGCCCGACTTTTCTATGCCAGCGTCCAGTCGGAACAAGCTCCGCGTATGGTATTTTTAGATATTGCCCGAGACACCATAAGGCGTTTTTGTCGTCCACGTCATTGCTTACTTCATTGGCGGTTACAAGGCGCGTAAGAAACTTTGTAATAAAATCTTCAAGTGTTTTTCCTGTTTCTCCCTCATAAGCTTCAGACCGTAAGGTTTGTAAATATTCATTCGGAGAAAATCCGATTTCTAATTGTCTCCGGCCTCCCAATGTCCTTCCTTGTCCCTGCTCCGGCATAACGGAAAAACTTTCAATTAATCCCACCGACCAGCCGGCAGCGGCGCAAATGCGCCCATTGTTGATCACTTCTAATTTGGTCTGGCCCCGATGATTGACTGAATATTCCTGAGGAAAATACACAAGCCCGTTTTTTTCCAGTGTCTGCCTCAGGGTTTCCCACAGCCAGACATGTTTTTCTTTATGAACACGAACAGGTATTAACGGGTCAGAAGAAGAACGCCTGGTTTGATAAATTTTCCCATCCGCCGCGTGTTCAATAATTGCCGCTTTCATTAGCTCAATAAGAAGCGTTGTTGACATTGCCATGGGTGTCAGCTCCAAACGGTCAAACCCCTGTAGAACTTTTCTGCCTACAAGCTCTCTGTTATGAGCAAATATTTCTGCGAGCTGTTCCCGGTTTGGTATTGGATACTCTTTCCCGTCTATTCCAATCACCCCGGTGCTTTCTGATTTAGGAAGAGACATTAGGATGCCAGCGCGATTTAAGGCGCTAACGCATCGGTCGTATTCCCTCTCAACTTTTAAATTTTTCATAATCCCGGTAAATTTTGAATCGCTCGCCTTTCTTTTCTTGATAAGCAAATGGGGACGTCCTGCATTTTCTTTCATACCCCCGCCTTTTCCGTCGCTATTTTATACCGAGTATAATTTTATGCCGCGGAGATATTTATCCTTTCTTGCTTCAACGGCATTTAGAATGACCAGTTGACTATGGGAAAGACGGGAAACATACCGCCCTGACGGATAATGTTTATGAGTCCTATCTGCAGGCCTTTTAAACTGACCGCGTAATTTATCACTCCCAGCTGTAAACCTTTCGCGGAATTGGCGTAATTAACAACGCCCATCTGTAAACCACTGAAATTACCTTTTGTAATATTCGCCCCGAAGTTATATTGCCAGCCCGTAAAATCCGAATCAACAGCGCCGAACACGCCCATATCCAGCCCCGTGACAGAATTATTCCGTCCGTAAATCAGATTTAAACGAAGTCCTGAAATAGATTCGTCGACAGAAAAATCTGTACAGGTTCAAATATAGCGACCTGTATAGGGCGCGTTTCCGCCATTGCCTGTGAAGCGGCAAAAATTCCAGCGCCGGCAAGCGCGCCTAAAAACCAACTAAAATTCTTTTTCATTTTTTCACTCCTCAAAATCCGACTACCAGTACATTACATTATCTTAAACGTATTCCAACTGTCAATCCCGCATCTATCCTTCACTGTTCATCGATTATCGGTTCTGCCTCAATGAGAGAACAATAATCTTCAAGTGTTCCTCCATTCAGGCAACACTCAATAATTTTTCGGCCCTCAGGCATCAGGTCGGCTTCCAGGAATCCGGATAACTGGTTATGAAAAAACTGTCTCAGGATTTCAGCGCCTTTGTCATAGGCTTCTACTCCGACCTCAGGCTGTTTCTCCACTTCAAGAAACCAGTCGCCTATAGTCTGCCCTTCAACCATTAGTGTTTTCATCGCATATCCCAGCAATGGAGAGCGTGCAGGAGTAACCTGGTTGTTTGTAAAGTTGGCTCCGCCCCGCCGCGCAAGGTATTCTCTCGCAATCCACTGAGGCATAAATCCGACGTCCCATACCCCTATGTGCTGGTTCGGGCAGAGGATATAACGTGTACGATAGTTATCCAGGAATTGCTGAAGCAGCAAGTTTGCCTGATCAACCCGCCTACCCGCGGCGAATGGCCAGTATGAACCCACTCCTTCGGAAGTCATGCCTTCCGATTGCACTATGCTGGGGTTATCGTGACCCCTCGGCGCAACTAATCTCCACAGCCATGCAAGGGCCGGCGGCAGCACGTGGAACAGGCCGATAATTCCATAGCTTGGTTTTTCTTTCGTACAGGGGGGCGTGCGGACTCCAAAACTGCGAATCCCCACAGATACGGCTCCATTGATTATATCAGGAACAATGCTGCGGGGTATGACGACGCGCGGATTAGGACAAGGTTCTCCGGGACTATCTTCAATATGTTCCCATATCAGGGCAGTGCTATTCGGCTGAGCATCAATATTTAAAAATAGCAGAGGAACCGCGGGATTTATAGTAACGCCTTCAAGATGAGGGTCAAGCCCGTAGTGATTAATATGATTTACCCGTACAAACCAGGCATCTTCAGCGTCCATCAGGTACAGCTTGCCGTCCCCTTTCTGCAGATCCCGATGGCATAAAGCCATGTCGTCGGCGACAGGATGAAGTTCGCAGGTTCTGGGAAGAATAACATACCGCTTTGCCCCAGTAGCCAGATTGCTGCCAAGAAGAAGTCTACCGTCATGTTCACGGTGGACATGCTCCAGCATTTCGCTCTTGCCGCCGCCGCTGGCCCCCTCATGCATTATTGTTAACTTATTGTCATACGGAGTGACCACCTGTACTGCTGAACAGTGAGCAGTTACCCAATTCTCCTGTTCCCCGAGATTTATAAGCATTCCGTAAACGCCTTTTTTGGCGCTCGGCCCGGGGTAGAGGTTGTAACTGAACATTTCATACATTTCTTTCAACCTGTTGTGCACAACAACCTGTTTGCCGTTAAAATGAGTGTGCCTGAACGGAGGAGCAACATATATAACTGCTTTTGGAGAGAAATTTTCCGGCAAATTCTCCGGATCAAGTATTCCCTGCAGCAGCGCCAAGCCGAAGGCGAAAAATCCGGCATTAGCGGGGGCTACCACAATACTGTCTATTCCGATATTAGGAGCTCCGGCAACAAAGGGATAGACCGCAAGTTCCTGCCCCGAAAGCCAATCAAAAGTTTCTTTTCTAAGTTCATTAAAACTTGAGCCGAAACGATCTTTGAAGCGCTGTTTATTTGTGGGCTGGTCGTCGGCAATCACCATACATTCGGGATCCCGCCGCCGCATATAGGGCTCAATGTAATTTGCCGCTATGCCGTTGCGTACCCTGCACACTCTGGCCTCAACGACCTTGCCTTTGCCCGGCACATCATAAGCTACCTCGTGCCAGCCATTTACGGCATCGCGGCATGCAAGGTCGGCTAATTCAGCCGCGCTCCCGGCAACTACATAACCGGGACACCTATTTATTATCGCTGAAACCTCCGGGGGCAATTTCAGTTTTGCTAAGTCTTTCTTATTCACAATTCCTCCTGTTTCGTTCCTTTCACTCTTCGCTATTTTTTTATCCGCCATCTGCTATTCGTCCCGTTATATACAACGGGTTTAACGGTTCTTTTATCCAAATCAATAACGCATCCTCTCAGAATATTATTAATCCAGGAACAGGCAACATTGCAGAATAAAGTATTCCCGATTTTTTTGTTC
>VMTI01000166.1 GCA_013791675.1 bacterium
CCGTCGCTGGGAAAAGAACATTATTCTTCTCTTCCGGCAAATTGCATTCTTGTGGAAGATAAGGATTATTCCGAGCGGAAAAACCTGCGGTTGGCGATTGCCTCCTCAGGCACTGCTTCTTTTGAAAACGCGATGTTAGGCATTCCGACGGTGATTATGTACAAAACCTCGTTTATTTCTTATGCCATCGCCAAACAGCTTGTTAAGACAAAGTTTATAGGTATGCCCAACATTCTTGCCGGGAAATCCGTGGCGCCCGAGTTTGTCCAGACCGACGCCCGCGCTTACAAAATTTTACATGAAATTAAACATATGTTAAAAAATGACAATGCAATCCGCGCCTCTGAAGAGCTTCTCAAATTACGGCCTTTGCTCGATAAAAAAAACGCTGAAAAAAATGTTTTAGGGGAAATAGAAAAAGAATTAAAGGGGATGATATGAAAGCAAAACATATTATAAAAAGATTGTCCGCGTATCTCGCGCCGTATCGCATCCGTTTCATTGAAGCGCTTCTGTGCATGGTTGTTGTCGCCGCCGTTAAAAGCGGCCGCGTTTATCTTCTTAAACCGGGCCTTGATAAACTTATTGAGAGCAAAAACGTGAATCTTATTGTTATTTTTTCGGCCGCGCTGATTGTTCTCACTTTGATTCACGCGGTCGTTACCTATATCCAGAATTATCTTCTTGCCTATATAGGCCAGCGGGTTATAATAGACGTGCGCAACGAAACTTATTCGCACATGCAGAATCTTTCGCTTGATTATTATCTCAAGAGGACGACGGGGGCGCTGCTTTCGCGTCTCACCAATGATATGATGTATGTGCAGAACGCCATCACCACCGTGCCGGTTAAAGTGATAAGGGACGGCCTTAGCTGCGTAGGTTTATTAATAGTTCTTTTCGCGCTCAACTGGAAATGGACGCTGGCTTCTCTTATTTTCTTCCCGCTGGTGATGTTTCCCATTAAGTTTTTTGCCCGAAAAATGAGAAAAACTTCCCGCCAGACGCAGGAGAAGATGGCCGGAATTTACGCGCTTCTTGCGGAAAAGCTAAGCGGCATCAAGGTGACGAAGGCTTTTGCCCGGGAAAAGCGGGAAATGAAGAAAATGGAGGAAAGCAACTGGGATTACTTCAATGTCATAATGCGCCTTCTGCGAGCCGAAACTCTTCAGCGGCCGATACTGGAAATAATCACTTACACAATATCAGTTGTTATAGCGGCGTATGTTATTAACTCTATTTTCAGAGAAACTGTCAGCGTCGGCACGGCCGTAGCTTATCTGGCGGCGCTTATCAATTTTTATGCGCCGATTAAAAATCTCGCTGATTTGAACAAAGATTTGCAGTCATCACTGTCCGCTTCCGAAAGAATTTTCCGCGTTCTGGATGCCGAAATAACGGTGAAAGAAAAACCCGACGCGAAGAATTTTACCGGATTGAAAGATAAGATAAGTTTTGAAAATGTTTCTTTTTCTTATTCAGGGGAAAAGGATGACGTCATGGCGGTAAAAAATATAACCGCGCAAATAAGAAAAGGGACTACTTTTGCTCTGGTGGGCCCTTCCGGCGGCGGGAAAACAACAATCGTTAATCTCATCCCCCGTTTTTTTGACCCGACGGAAGGCCGCATAACAATAGACGGCGTTGACCTGAGGGATTTTAAATTAGATTGTCTCCGACGCAGCGTAGGTATTGTTTCGCAGGACATAATGCTGTTTAGAGACAGTATCAGAAACAATATAGCTTACGGCGCCGATAAGGCTACGGATGAAGATCTCGTGCGAGCGGCGAAAATGGCCAATGCTTATGATTTTATTATGGATATGCCTTGCGGTTTTGATACTGTAATCGGAGAAAGAGGCGCGACTCTATCCGGCGGCCAGGCCCAGCGCATATGCATAGCCAGGGCGGTCATAATGGATCCGCCCATTCTCATCTTTGACGAAGCTACATCTTCTCTGGACACCGAATCTGAAATGCAGATTCAGAAAGCTCTTGACGCTATTCAGGCCGGCCGCACGACTATCGTTATAGCTCACAGGCTTTCAACTGTGAGGCGCGCCGATAATATAGCCGTTATATCCTCCGGAGAAATAGTTGAAACCGGCCGCCACGACGAGCTTTTGGCAAAGAACGGCCATTACAGCCGTCTTTACAATATCCAATTTAAGATTCAGTAAATGGAAATTTCGGTTCTTCCGGGAAAAATCGTTCAATGTAAATCAGGCGAACTGGCCGAAGTATTGAAAGATGAAGGGAAAAAATGTTTTATAACTGGGCCGAAATCCGTTTATGAAATTCACGGCGGACTTATCAATGCGGCGCTTGGTAAAAGAGCGAAGATATATGCCGGTTTTAACGGCGAATGCTGTGAAAAAGAAATAGCCAGGCTTTCGGCGGCGGTCAAAATGCACAAAAGCGATTTTATTCTCTCTTTCGGCGGCGGCAAGGCAATGGACACATCCAAGTCCGTTGCGGCAAAAACCGGTATCAGGCTGATAGTTCTTCCCACGTCCGCCTCAACCTGCGCCGCTTTTACATCGCACAGTGTTATTTACGGCGAGAAGGGTAATTTTGTGGGCGAAGACAAGCATTTTAAATGCTCGGATACGCTGATTTTAGCGGAAGAAATTCTTGAGTCGGCGCCGAAGCGGCTTCTTTTTTCGGGCATCGCGGACGCCTGCGCGAAATATTATGAATTCACATTTAATGGCGGCGATGCGAAGGAAAACAGTTTTGCCGCGCCTGCCTGCGATATGCTGAAACGCTTTTTTATGGGCGTTTCTGCCGCTAAAAAGTCTTCGGAGAGTGAAATTATTCTTTCATTGAGCCGCTTGTGCATAGTCAATACAGGCCTTATAAGCGCACTTGGCGGTTCAGCTTTCAGAGCGACCGCGGCCCATGCGATGGCAAACGGTTTTACCCAGATTTTCCCCGAACATCCGAGATTCGCCCGGCTTCTGCACGGGGAGCTTGTAGGGATAGGAATTCTTGCTTGTCTTTTCGCGCTCAATCGCATTGATGAGCTTATAGCGCTGCGGAAACTTTTTTCCGACTGCGGTATTTTTGAAGAATTCGCCGCCTGCGGAAAATTAGATAAAGAAATGTTTGAAATAATTTCGCGCTTTGCCGTAAAAAGCGAAAGTCTTTTCAGAGAATTGAAAATAAAAGCTTCGGATTTAACATCTGCGCTCGCGGCGCTCCGAATAGACGGCGGCCTTGACGAAAGAGTTCCATGTTGATTCCCCCTGATGTAACAAAACCGCGTCAGCTCGCGTCTAACGGTGTAGAAGAGGCGAAATTAATAGAAAGATTAAAGAGGGGGGATGAAGATGCGTACAGGGAATTTATGGCGCTTTATAAAGACACTGTTTATCGCGTCATATACTCATTTTCCGGAATGGCGTCGGATATTGACGATATCGCGCAGGAAGTTTTTATCGCCGTTTTCAGGAAAATACATAAGTTTCGCGGAAGTTCCTCTCTTTCCACATGGCTTTACCGCGCCACGATTAATAAGTGCAAAGATTACCTTAGAAAAAGAAGGACAAATACGGTGGAGCTGACGGACAGCATAATTTCCGGCAGGCCGGATGCGTCGGAAACGCTTTTGAATGAAGCGAGAGCCAAAGCTCTTCTCGCGTCGCTGCCCGAAAAATTAAGAAGTGTTGTTATACTCCGTGAAATAGAAGCTTTGTCGTATAATGAAATAGCGGAAAAGCTTAAAATCCCGCTGGGTAGAGTAAAAATAATGATATTCAGGGCAAGACAAAAAATGAAGGAGGAGGCGCAGCGCAATGGAATGTAAAAAATGCCGGTCTCTTTTGAGCGAATATAAAGATATGGAGCTTGATGAAACAGCTTCGGCGCCGATCAGGCGGCATCTTGAAAGCTGTCAGCTCTGCCGCGCGGAATTGAAGGCAATGAACGGTATCTCCGGCATCTTAGCTTCTATTAAAGCTCCGTCGCCGCCTTCTGATTTTGAGAATAGAGTTATAAGAGCTATGGGAAAATTATCTCCCCGCTTTTCATTTTTCAGGGAAGGATGGCGCATGCCGACTTTACCCCATCTTTCTTATCCGCGTTTTGCCGCCGCGGCGCTGCTGATTGCCGCTGGCATATTTTACGCGGGGAAATTTCGCGCCCCGAAAGAGTATCACTCGGACATTGTAATCAGCGACGCTGAATTAAACGAGTTTGACAGGGAGATAATGAATATTTTTTATGGAGAGATTTAAAATTTTCTGCCGCTCCTGACTGCGATAAAGATTTTGATATAAGATGTTATGAAACAAAAAGCGGTTATACTTTTTTCGGGAGGGCTGGATTCGACTCTCTCAGCCAAGCTCACAGAAGATATTTTTGAACTTTACGGCGTTGTGTTTTCCACACCTTTCTCGCGGGTGAATAAGAGAGTTTTTGAGCTCGCTGAGAAAATCAAACTTCCCCTGAAGCATATAACTATCGGAGAAGAGTATTTTGAAATAATGCTCAATCCAAAATTCGGCAGGGGGAAGGGGATGAATCCGTGCCTGGACTGTCACATAATGATGCTCAAAAAGGCGAAAGAATACGCCGATGAAATAGGCGCGAAATTTTTAATAACAGGAGAAGTGCTGTCCCAGAGAATGATGTCTCAGAAAAGCAGCGATATTGTAAAAGCGGAAAAGGAAACCGGATTCTCCGGAAAAATAATCAGGCCGCTTTCCGGCGCGCTTCTTCCTCCGACCGACGCTGAAAAAGAGGGAATTATAAAAAGAGAGCGGCTTCTTGGAATTTCCGGCAAGAGCCGTAAAACACAATTTAAGTTAGCCGCGAAATACGCTATTACCGGTTTTGGCACGCCAGCCGGAGGATGCGTGCTCGCGGATAAAATTTTTTCAAAAAGGATTAAAGACGCTATCGATCACGGCGAGCTTGACCTTTTGCGCAGCCGTCATCTGATGACGGGTAGGCATTTCCGTCTTGAAAAAGGATCAAAGCTTGTTATTGCCCGAACAGCCGGAGAGGATAAATTTCTGAAGGCAAACGCAGATAATTTCATAAGAATAAGTTCTAGCGGCGCACCCGGGCCGGGGGCGCTTCTTTCGGATATGCGCGACATTGATCTGGCTTTGTCTATAATGGCGCGTTACAGCAAAAAAACTCATGAATTTATAATACTTTCAGCACGCCACGGCGCACTTTCAGCATCGGAATCCGTCGATGAGAGAATAGTGAAAGCGTCTCCCGCGTCTGAAGAAACCGTCAAAAAATATCTGATATAAGAAATCAACGATAGATTCTAAAAATCGGTTTTTAAGCGATATAGGAAAATTTAGGTAAAAAAAGCGTTAAGAAATTGCGATTGTTTGACCCATCCGAAAGGAGGGGGAGTTTCGCGATTTTAGATTTTTTTGCCGTTAAAAATTTTCCGTCAAGCGTAAAACCGATTTGTAGAATCAAGCTTTGTCAGGGAGATATGCTCTCAGGGCCGGAAATGAGGCCGCGGTCTATAAGCTCTTTTGTGTCTTTGGCTTCTCTGCCCGTTTCATCAAAAAAAGTTTTTTGAGCTTTTTTAATGAGGTTTTCATTGAGAACTTTTTCTTTGGCCTTTATCTCTTCAAGGGAGGGACGGGCAATTCCGGCAGACGGCAGAAATTGCATATCCGGTTTTCTTCTTTTTGTGTAAAAATTCAGCCACCACAGAAGCGCGATGAGAATAAAAAGAAGCCAGCTTCTTTTTCTCATACGAGCAGTTTTTTCATATCTCTAACGGCTTGGTCAAGACCCGCGAAAATGGAATAAGCTATTATGCTGTGGCCTATGTTGAGTTCGTTCATTCCCTTTATGCGCGCAATCGGCGGCGTATTTTCATAATCAAGTCCGTGCCCAGCGTTAAGAATAAGGCCTTTTGATACGGCGAACGCCGCCGTTTTTTTTATGCGGATGAGTTCCTTTTTTCGCGCGTATCCGTATGCGCGGGCGTATGCTCCTGTGTGAAGCTCAATGGCGTCGGCGAAGAGCTCTTTTGAAAGCGCCGCCGCTTTTACGGACGGTTCAATGAAAAGGCTGACCCTGATTCTTTTTTTATGAAAAAGAGATATGATTTTTTTTAGGCGGCTTTTATTTTTAAAAACATCCAGTCCGCCTTCGGTTGTGAGTTCTTTTCTGTTTTCGGGGACAATGCACACATCATCGGGCCCCAGTTTCAGAGCGAAAGCCGTTATTTCGGAACTGAGCGCCATTTCCAAATTAAGTTTGGTTTTTATATTTTTTCTTATAAGAACGCAGTCTTTTTCCTGTATGTGCCGCCTGTCTTCGCGAAGATGTATTGTTATACCGTCGGCGCCGGCTTTCTCGCATATGAGAGCGGCCTTCAGTGGGTCGGGGTAGTTTGTGAACCGCGCTTGCCTTATCGCGGCGACATGGTCGACATTAACACCGAGCGCGGGCATCAGTTTATTCCAAGAATGTATCTAGTATAAAACCACAGCAGCAGGGCTATTACCATGGCCGTGATTTTAAGATACGTTTTTTTGTTCATTTTGCCGACTCAAATTCCTTCACTCTGTAAAGGTCGACAAGTTCTTTTCTCAGTTCCTCGGGGGATATGTTCCGCATGAGTTTTCCCCCCCGCGCAAGCGAGATGGAGGATGTTTCTTCTGAAAGCACAACAGCCCACGCGTCCGATACGTCCGATATTCCAATCGCGGCTCTGTGGCGTGTGCCCAGTATCCGGGAAGCTATCTCTTCCATAGTCAGAGGCATAATGCATGAGGCGGCGAGTATTCTGTTTCCTTTCAGTACTACGGCTCCATCGTGCAAAGGGCTCGATGGATTGAAAATGGAAAGCAGAAGTTCTGATGAAACATCTCCGTCTATTTTTATGCCTGTCTCCGTATAATTTTTCATACCCATGTTAAGCTGTATAACTATTAGAGCGCCCCATCCCTTTTTCTGAGCTGTTTCCATGGTTTCAATAATGGCGTTTATCCAATCGGGCTTTATGCGGAACAGAAACCCCGCGACTTTTCCTGATCCTAGTTTTGCCAGCAGAAAACGCAGTTCCGGCTGAAAGACTATGACAATGGCCACCATTCCGACGACCCATGCTCCCGACAGAAGCCACGATAGAGTGGTGAGTTTTAAAAGCTTTGAGACCACTGTCAGAAAAATAAGAATAAGAATGCCTTTGAATATCGCTATTGCCCGGGTGCCTTTTAGAAGTGTCAAAATGTAATATATGATGACCGCCGTTAGCAGAATATCAGCAAACTGGCTTAAATATTTCAGCCACAAGCCGGATGCGATAGACAGATAATCAGCCATTTTTAATGAGGGTCATAGCTTCGGCGCGGACTTTCGCGTCTTTCATGAAAATGCCGCGTAGCGCGGAAGTTGTCATTCGCGTTCCGGGCTTTTTAACGCCTCTCATCGTCATGCAAAGATGTTCCGCCTCTATTATGACCATGACGCCGAGCGGTTTGAGAGAAGAGTTTATGGTGTCGGCAATTTGCTGGGTAAGGCGTTCCTGAATCTGCAGTCGGCGCGCAAACGCGTCAACCAGCCGCGGTATTTTGCTTAATCCCAACAACGCCCGGTCTTTGGGTATGTATGCCACATGAGCGATCCCGAAGAAGGGCAGGATATGATGTTCGCAGAGCGAGTAAAAAGGGATGTCTTTAACAAGTATTATTTCACTGTATTTTTCATTTTTGTAAACGGCGCTGAGAATCTTTTCCGGTGATTTTACGGAATAACCGCCCAGCAGCTCCTCATACATTTCCGCCACTCTTTCGGGGGTTTTTTTAAGGCCCTCTCTTGAGGCGTCTTCTCCGGCGGCTTCTAAGATAAGTTTTACGGCGTCACGCAGTTTCTTTTTGTTCATTATCGTGTGTTTTCTTTTCATCACCCGCTTTCAGTTCCGGCGATGCTTTGATATTCCCCTCGGCTATTTCGGCGTCAGAGGGATTTTCTTTTTTTGCCGGTGGTTCAATTATGGGAGCGAGTTTTTCTCCGTTCATAATTTTATCAAGGTCATCCGAATCAAGCATTTCTCTTTTTTCGAGTTCTTGCGCCAGCGCATCCAAATATTTTCTGTTTTTGGTAATCACTATTTCGGCTTCCCTCTCGGCTTTTATAATTATTTTTCTGATTTCTTCGTCTATAATCTGTTTCATTTTTTCGCTTATCCGCGAACCTTTGGAAATATCCATTCCGAGAAAAACGGAATTTTGGGAATCCTTAAATACAGCCGGGCCCACGCGGGAGCTCATGCCGAACTGCGTCACCATGCTGTGGGCTATTTCAGTGGCCTTTTCAAGGTCGTTGCTTGCTCCGGTAGAAACCTGTTTGAATACTATTTTTTCAGCCGCTCTGCCGCCGAGCAGAGTTTTTATTTTATTTACCAGCTCGTCTTTTGAAGCGATAAACCTGTCTTCAAGAGGCAGCTGCAGTGTGTATCCCAGCGCCGGGCCCCGGGGTATTATGGAAACTTTATGCACAGTGTCTCCGTCCGGTGTAAGTTTTGCCACAAGAGCATGGCCCGATTCATGATAACAGATAATCTTTTTTTCGCTGTCTCGCATCACGCGGCTTTTCTTTTCGGGCCCGGCGAGCACTCTGTCTATCGCTTCCTCAAGCTCAACTAATTCAATGGCGTCTTTGTCTTTTCTTGCCGCCAGAAGCGCGGATTCGTTTATTATGTTGGCGAGATCGCTGCCGACAAAGCCGGGGGTTCTTCGCGCTATTACCTCAAGGTTTATATCTGGGGCCATTTTGCATTTTTTCGCGTGCACTTTCAGTATGTCTTCCCGTTCTTTTATATTCGGTTTGGATATGTGGATGTGACGGTCAAAACGCCCCGGGCGAAGCAGCGCGGGGTCAAGGATATCCGGCCTGTTTGTGGCGGCTACGACAATCACGTTCGTGTTTGGTTCAAAGCCGTCCATTCCCACAAGAAGCTGATTCAGCGTCTGTTCTCTTTCGTCGTGTCCGCCTCCGAGCCCGGCGCCTCTGTGCCTGCCGACGGCGTCTATCTCGTCAACAAAAATAACGGCAGGTGCGGCGGCTTTGGCCATCTGGAAAAGATCCCTGACACGACTGGCGCCCACGCCGACGAACATTTCCACGAACTCGGACCCTGATGCGGAGAAAAAAGGCACATTTGCTTCTCCCGCTATGGCCCGGGCAAGAAGCGTTTTTCCCGTGCCCGGCTCGCCGTAGAGTATAACTCCTTTTGGTATCCGCCCGCCGAGTTTTTCAAATTTTTTCGGATTTTTAAGGAAGGCTATAATTTCCACAAGTTCGTCTTTTACTTCGTCGCATCCCGCTACGTCTGCAAAAGTTGTCTCCACTTTCACGGCGTTCTGCGCGCGGCTTTTTCCGAATGAGAATATCTGTTTTGAGCCGCCGCTCATTTTTGTGGCGAAAATAAACCAGGCTAGTATGAAAAGCAGTATGGGGCCGAAGCTGAAAATCAGATTACTCAGCCACTTGCCGCCGGTTTTTCCGGAATAGTCCACGCCGTTTTTCTGCATGTCTTTTATGAGTTCGCTGTCGTCAAGATAAGGGGTTTTGAAATTGACACTTTTTCCTTCCGAGCGGTAAGAGCCTTTTATAAATTCGTCTTTCACTATTTCCACGGCGACGATTTTTCCCGCATCCAAATAAGTGCGGAACATATTGTAGCTTATTTGCTCATCAGGCGTTTTTTTCGACTGGCTGTAATTAAGATAAAGGACGAGTGCCGCAAGCAGCATCCAGAAAGACACGCCGAAACTTTTTTTATTCATTGTGGTTTCCTGTAAATTTCCGGCTTCAGCACGCCTATATAGGGAAGGTGCCTGTACATTTGGCAATAGTCAAGGCCGTATCCCACGCAGTATTTGTTTGGAATCACAAATCCGGTATAATCAACGTCTATTTTTTTCACGCGGCATTCTTTTTTGTCCAGTAGTACGCATATTTTCAGGGATTTTGGTTTTCTTGTGAGCAAGTTTCTTTTTAGATAGGAGAGCGTCAGGCCGGTATCAACGATATCCTCAATGATAAGGACATCTCTGCCGACAATGGATTCGCGCAGATCCATCAAAAGCCGTACGACTCCGGACGATTCTGTGGAATCCGCGTATGATGACACGCTTATAAAGTCGAGCACGGGCGCAAAATCAAGTTCCCGTATGAGGTCGCATAAAAATACAACACTTCCTTTAAGTACGGAAACCAGAATCGGTTTCTGCCCCTTATAGTCTTTGTTGAGTATCTTTGCCATGCGCGACACTTTTTTCTTTATGTCCGCTTCAGAAATCAGAATCTCTTTTATATCAGGATGTTTCATTATATAATTTGCCTTTTTTCACCGTTAAATTTATGCCCCTCAGTTTAAATGTCCCGCCTTTTCCCGAAGATATGAATCCGTCAATTTTATCTATGTACAGGGAATTCACTTTCCTGCCGAGAAATTCCGCCAAAAAACATTTTCTCAAGAATTCATTATAACTCAAATAAAGTTTCTTATCAAGTTTTCCGCCTTCAGACTTTTTTTTCAGAGCTTTTTTTGTTTCGGAAACAAGCCCGTTTAAATCTTCGGCCTGTCTGATGAGCGCTCTGATGTGTTTTAAAGGCCCTTTTCCAAAATGTTTTTCAATAAAAGGGATGAGGTCGCGCCTTATTTTGTTGCGGAGAAATTTTCTGTCTTTGTTGGACTGATCTGTCATAAAAGGCAGTTTTAGAACGCGGAGATATTTTTTGAGCTGGCCCCTCTCAAAATCAAGCATGGGCCGGGCGACAGCGGTGCCGAATATCGCTGTTTTCCTCGCTATTCCGTAAAAGGAAGGAAGCCCGCCGCCCCGAAACAGCTTTAGAAAAAAAGTTTCCATATTATCAGACAGAGTGTGGCCTGTAAAAATAATGTCAAATCCGTGTTTTTTGCCGATGCCGGAAAGTAATTTGTAGCGGGCTTCCCGCGCGCAGTCCTCAACGGATTTTCCGCTAACGGATGCGGCACGGGAGACGTTAAAACTTTTTGTGTAAAAAGGCATGCCAAATTTTTTCGCAAGGGTTTTTACGAATTGTTTTTCATCCGAAGCGCCGGATCTGAGGCGGTGGTCTATGTAGGCGACAGCGGTTTTGTTTTTAAGTTTTGCCGCCATTGCGAGCATAGCGACGGAATCGCTGCCGCCGGACACGGCAAGCAGAATTTTTTCCCCCGGCAATATAAGGCTGTTTGTTTTACAGCTCTCAAAAAATTTCAGGACGGTTTGTTTTTCAAAATTATCTTTTTTATTTTTCATTAATTTAACGGCAAATTTATGGTAGCGGTGCAGGGACTCGATTTACTTTATATCTCCAACGGCAAAGATGCCGCGTCGAGGCCCTGTGAGATTTGCAAAATCTCCAGGATTAAGTCCCGGAGATTTCATAGAAATCTCTCGGGAGACGCTCACGTATGCGGTTCGCTCTCAATTCGCTTCGGGCACCGTGCAGAACCCCTCGCTCATAGAGCCCCGCCGGACATCATTTGCCGTCGAAGCTGTTATTACCAGGCATAATTTATGGTAGCGGTGCAGGGACTCG
>VMTI01000179.1 GCA_013791675.1 bacterium
AGAAGCTTCCATGAGCAAGCTTTTCGCTTCTGATGTAGCCATGGAAGTGACAACAAACGCCATACAGGTGATGGGCGGCTACGGCTATATGAAGGATTATCCCACAGAGCGCCGTTTTCGCGACGCCAAAATAACGCAAATATACGAGGGCACAAATCAGATACAGAGAAATGAGATTGCGAATGCTCTGCTGAAAGAATATTGATAAAGGCGATTTGGCTATGAATTTTATTGTCTGCGTAAAACAGGTTCCCGCCACGACGGATGTCAAAATAAATCCCGAAACAAACACTCTTATAAGGGAAGGTGTTGAAGCCATCGTAAACCCTTTCGACCTCTACGCTGTGGAAGAAGCTGTCTCTCTCAAAGAACAATTCGGCGGTAATGTCACTGCCCTGAGTATGGGGCCGCCTCAGGCGTCAGCGGCGCTTAAAGAAACGATTTCAGTAGGTGTTGACGACGCTGTGCTTCTTTCCGACAGGAATTTCGGCGGTTCGGATACACTTGCCACCGCATACACACTCGCCAGAGCCATAAAAAAAATAGGCAATTATGACATGATTCTCTGCGGATATCAGGCCATCGACGGAGATACGGCGCAGGTCGGGCCCGGAATAGCGGAAGAGCTGGGGCTGCCATGTGTTACGTATGTAAAGAAAATCAGAGAGGTGAAAGACGGCCTTGTGACACTTGAGAGAATGATGGAGACGGGTTTTCAGGTCATTGAGGTGAAACTCCCCATTCTCATCACCGTTGTAAAAGATATAAACACACCCCGCCTGCCGGGGATTCGGGGAAAAATGAAAGCGAGGAAAGCTGAAATTCCGACATGGACAGCCGCTGATATCGCCTGTGAAATGGACAGAATAGGGCAACCGGGTTCTCCCACGTGGGTGCGAAAAATTTTCGCTCCGCCGAAGAAAAATTCGGGGAAAATTCTTTCCGGCGAAATAAGCGCTCAGGCGAAGGAGCTTACGGAGGAGTTGAAGAGGCTGCAGCTGATATAATATGGGAATAATCGTAGATTCATCAAAATGTTCGGGATGCGGAATTTGCGCGCAAAGCTGTCCTTTCGGAGCCATAACGATAGAAGACAGAAAAAAAGCACATCCGAGATTTAAAAGAATAGCTGTCATATCTTCCGCCTGCACGCTTTGCGGCGCCTGCGTTGAGGCCTGT
Source organism: bacterium (assembly GCA_013791675.1). Classification (GTDB taxonomy): domain Bacteria; phylum CG03; class CG03; order CG03; family CG03; genus CG03. The sequence goes on from VMTI01000179.1 coordinate 1,180, forward strand.
CCGTTTAAAGCCATAAGCATAAAAAAGGAAGAAAAAAAGCCTGCCGAAGATTTGAGTTTATACAAGGGCGTGTGGGTGATAGCCGAAATGTCCGAGGGGCAATTTCACGGCGTTACTTTTGAACTTTTGGGAAATGGCCGAGCGCTTGCCGAAAAAAGAAACACGTATTTGGGATGTGTTTTGCTGGGCAGCGGCCTGGCGAACAAAGCGCGTGAGCTCATCAGCGCCGGTGCGGATAAGGTTTTTGTTTGTGACGATAAAATTCTTAAAGATTTTTACGATACGGCTTTTGTGGAAACAATTTCGGCCATGATTAAAAAGTATAAGCCCGAGATAGCGCTGCTTGGCGCCACATCTTCCGGCCGCGGTATAGCTTCGCGCATATCCGGACGTTTGAAATGCGGCCTTACTGCCGACTGCACGGGGCTGGATATTGATTCAAACGGTTTTCTTGTCCAGACAA
>VMTI01000266.1 GCA_013791675.1 bacterium
AGCCCCTTATCTTCTTCCTGATCTCCATTAGCGGCAAAAACCGGAGCAAAAACCGGATAAGTAAAAAAAAGAACGGCCGCAAAAAAATATTTCACGATAAAAAGCGCGGAAACGTTTATTTTAAAAAAGTTAGCCGGTCTCACTTTTTCTCCGGACTTCGCCCTTTTCCTTTATCAGGTCTTTCGGAATATAAAAAGAGAATTCAGAACCCTGCCCGAAAACAGATTCCGCGCCAATCTCTCCCGAATGCGCCTCCACTATGTATTTGCACACCGTCAGGCCCAGCCCGGTGCCTGTTTTCTTTAAGGCGGTGTCCGCGACCTGATGAAATTTTTCAAAAACGCGGGTAACTTCTTCTTTCGGTATTCCTTTGCCTGTGTCTTTGACCGACACGCGCAAAAAACCCGGTGAAGGCTTATCGTCAAAAATCTCCACCGTCACAAAACCGCCGGGCGGCGTAAATTTCATGGCGTTTGAAACAAGATTTGTGATAACTCTTTCAATCAGATTTTCGTCAATGTTGATATCATCAAGCGCCGTTGCGCATTTAAAACTGAGATTAATTTTAAGGCTTTTCGCCTGGGGATAAAAAAAACCAACAATGGACGAGGCCATTGCTGCCAAATCGGCTTCTTTTAAATTAAGAACCATTTTACCGGCCTCAAGCTTTGAAACATCCAAAAGATTATTTATCATTCCCAGCAGCTTCTCACTTGATTCATCCATTATTTTCAGAAAACTTTCCTGTTCTTCACTGATTGCGCCGGCGCTGCCGTCAAGGAGAAGTTCAAGAAAACCTCTTATGGAAGTCATCGGGCTCCTGAGGTCATGCGTTATTGAATGAAGAAAATCATCTTTCATTTTCGCCAATTCTTTTTCAAGCGTTATGTCACGCAAAGTTATAATGCTGCCTAGATTAATTTTATCCCTTGTTATAACGGAATATCTGCTCACCTCATAAAATATAGGCATATCATCATGCGACATATCTATTTCTGATTTCGGATTTTCTGACGGCTCAGAAAGAAGATTTGAAAGAATTTCCGCCGCGTTTGCATCCGGCGGCAGCGACGAAGCGTAATTTCGCAACGCGTCCAGTAAATCGTCTCCGGGAGAAACTTTATCCATTTTCAATATACTTCTGCTTTTCTCATTAACCATAAGTATCTTTCCGCCGTGGTCAATCATTATCAGGCCGTCTTTAATGGAATACACCAGCGCGTCAAGTTTATCCGCCTGCATGCTGTCAAACTTTTTAAGCTCATCCATCATTTGGTTAAATATTTCCGCGAGCTCGCCGATTTCATCGCTGCTTTCAACCTTAATTCTGACACCGAAATCCCTGTTTGCCACTCTGGAAGCGCCTTTACTTAATTCCATAATCGGCCGCGATATGCTTTTGGCCATAGCAAACGCTATCCAAAAAGCGGCAAGGCATATTATAAGAATCTGCAGATAAGTCTGTTTGATAAGCTGGCGGCTAGTTGTCTTAATCTCATTTTTAACCATCGCCACCTGCGCGTACGCGGTTGTTTTTGTCTGCCAAACCACCACGCCCCATCCGAGCAACCTAACGGGGCTTATGGAACCTATCATCGGTATATTTTTAATGCCGTTGAACTCGCCCTTGCTCAAAGGAGAGCGCGAAGATAAAAATTCGCTGATTAGAGGAATAAAAGATATGTCTCTTTTTTCGGTCATCTTGCCGATATCAGGGTGAAGAATTATTTTCCCTGAGGATGATACGATAAAAACTTCTTCGCCTATCTGCGAAGGGGTGCGTTTTATTTTCTCAAGCATTGAATCAAGACTGATGGCTATATAAAGATATTTCCCGTCCGGCGTACGGTATATAAAATCTATGACGGGAGAATTTTCCACAAAATAAACTTCCCCGAAAGCGAACTTCGGTTTACCCGCGGCCATTTGATTTATAGAGGCCGCGTTATAATGCCAGTCCGACGGTACCTTAATGCTGACTTTTGCAGATTTGTCCAAAATGCCCAGTGATAAAACCTCTCTTCCGGCATTGTATTCCGTTATTATCATTCTTCGGCGCTGCTCGGAGTTTAATTCTTTTGCGGATATATTTTCCGCTATCCTCGGCACATTACGCAGCAATCCCGAAAAATAATCGTCTATTGACCCCGCCATCCATTCCGATAAGCGGTTCTGCTTATCCAGAATTGCAGTTTCCAGAGAATTTGACGATATTTTTTCTACATTCCCTGAAAGTTTTGTATTTATAATCACCGCGCGCATACCCATAAAAAAAAGAGGTATAACACTTATAAAAATCATCACAAGAACAAATTTTCTGAAAAAACTTGATTTTGTTTTCATTTTATTTCTTCACGTTTTCGGCGCGACGGCGATGCAGATAGAAGCCGCCTCGGCCAGAGTGCGGTTGTCTCGCCCCGCGAGCCCCGGGGTTTAAGCACAAGTGTGAATTCACCCTGTTTCTTTTGGGACGCCCACCCGCAAAAAGCTTCCGTATCATCAAAAAGCTCATACTCCTCAAATTTTTTTGTCATTTCCCGCCCG
>VMTI01000161.1 GCA_013791675.1 bacterium
CCTGGAAAAACCGCTGACAATTCTCTGGATAGCGATACCGCTTTTTATTCAGACCAATCTGATTTTTTGGCTTACTTACGGCGGAGCCAAACTTCTGAAGCTGGAATATGAGAATGCCGCTCCGGCCGCTTTGATAGGAGCAAGCAATCATTTTGAAGTGGCGATTGCCACTTCTACAATGATATTCGGTTTATCTTCGGGAGCGGCACTCGCCACCGTCGTAGGCGTGCTGATAGAAGTGCCGGTAATGCTTATGCTTGTGAGAATCTGCCGTCGAACGCGCCATTGGTTTTAAAATCTGAATAAAAAATAAATACGCGATTTATTTCGGCTCTATATGAATCGTTGATTCTATATTAAGCTCGTCTTTTATAGCGTTTTCTATTTTTGTCACCCGCTCGTGGGTCTCGGCGAGGCTCATTTCCCCAGAAAAACGTATGTGAAAAGTCGCTTCAACATGGTCACCATAGCAGTGGATATGAAGATGATGAAGGCTGGCCTCATCGCCGCTTTGAGCTTTTATTACCGCGTTGATATTATCTTCTATTGCTTTTGCCGGCGCTGTACCGAGGAGAGAGCCGGAAACGTCTTTTATAATTTCATAGGCGGCATAAAAAATAAATCCCGCCACAATCACGCCCATCAAACCATCCAGCCAGGGAAATTTCTTCCCCGCAAAAGCCCCCGCAAGAACTATGACAGAAGTAATGGCGTCGCTTCTGTGATGCCAGCCGTCGGCGGTGAGAGCTACGCTGTTTGTTTTGTTTCCCGCCCACAGGGCGAAACGCGCCATAGCTTCCTTTATGATAATTGATATTCCTACAACCCAAAGAGCCCAGACGGTATAACGCGGACTTGTTCCCAATATTAATTCATGGAAGGATTCTTTAAGGCATTCAAATGCGACCACGCCCAGAAGCGTCCCTATTATAACGGCTCCTATTGATTCCGCCCTTCCGTGGCCGAAAGGATGCTTTCGGTCGGCTTTATGAGAAGCAATCCAAAAACTGAACACAACAACGGCGGAGGTGACCGAATCGGAAAGCGTGTGCCATGCGTCGTTTTTGATAGCCGTGGAAGCAGAGCTGACACCCGCGGCGTATTTCACGCCAAAAAGCACCACGTTGACGATTATTGAGAGCCATCCCCCGATAAAACCCAGTTTTCTTTTTTCCGCAGGATTCATTTCTGTATAATCTCTTCCAATTTTATATCAGGATGATGATAGCGCTTTCTTCCCGCTGTTTTCTTTCCATACTGTATGGATTCCTCAGGGCACCATTGAAGGCACGCCAGGCACTGCTGGCATTTGTGATTCCACGACGGTTTGCCTTTTATAATTTTTATATTGTCCGCGGGACACACTTTCTCGCACACGGGGCATCCTGCGCATTTTTCATCCGCGGAAAATTTCTTGTCCATGCCGGGAATTTTCGCCGACACGAGTGAGTTAAAAACCGAAGAGACGGCGTTGACGAAAAAATTTGAAAATTCAAACTTCCCTCTTTCTCCCGAAAGAACATACGCGACTATTTCCTTCACCTTCCCGCTTGCGTTTTCAAACAGTATCTTCTGTTTATCTTCAGACGGCGCCCCATAGAGAGGCGTGTAATTGCCCGGCATCTCCACGGAAAAAGCCGCATCGAGCGAGAGGCCTTTAGTTTCAAGGCGGCTCTGAAGCATTTTCAGCGCGCCGCCCGGTCCGCCGCCATTCGTGGCTACGGCGAAAATATATTTATCCGGTTCGCCGCGCCAGTGCCCGGACTCTGCTTCAAGTTTTTTTACAAAATCTGACACGATGAGGGGCAGCCCAAACATATAGACGGGAAAAACAAGGCCTATTCTGTCGGCGGAAAGGTCAATCCCGCCTTTCATTACCCTGACCATGGAAAACACTTCCGTTTCGTCAGACAAAAACTCCGTGTTGCCAAGCTCCAAAGCCAGGTCACAGGCGATTTTCAAAGAATTGCCCGTACCCGAAAAATAATAAATTATGGTTCTCATCCCGTTTTATTCTCCATTAAAATTTTGCTCAGCACGCCCAGCAATTCGCCGACCGGCAGGCCCACCACATTATAATAATCCCCTTCTATCTTTTCAACAAAAGAAGCCCCGCCGCCCTGTATGGCGTATGAGCCCGCCTTGCCCATCGGCTCACCGCTTTTTATGTATGCATCTATTTCATCGGCGGAAAGCTTGCGGAAATAAACTTTCGTAGTGACGGATTTCACTTCCCGCACGAGCGTTTCACCGCACACAAGAGCGAAACCCGTTATCACTCTGTGGGGCCTGCCGCTCAGTTTTTCAAGCATCCTGCGCGATGAGTCCGCGTCAGGGGGCTGCCCGAGCACTTCGTCCTCCGTCACAACTATGGTGTCGGCGCCGATAACAATGGATTCAGGATGTTTCGCGGAAATTTCCTCCGCTTTTTTAAACGCTAACGTTTCCGCGAGTTTTTCCGGCGGCAAATTGAGATCCATTTCTTCTTTGTATTCGCCCGTCTCAATGGTAAATTCAATGCCGGCTTTTTTAAGCAGTTCAGCGCGGCGCGGGGATTTTGAAGCAAGAATAATTTGTCTAAATTGCCTGTCCGTTTTTATTTTCGCCATTTGCAATTTCGCCATAAACACGCTCAAACTTTTTCGCTTCACTGACAGTGTTAAATTTTTCACGCATAAGGCATACAGCTTTCGCGGTCTCTATCGCCGTTTCTTCCCTGCCGAATTTAAGAATTTTTAATATTTTTTCAGCCATCAGCGCGGTGTCTCCCGCCGGCACCGTTTTTTCAGAGCCGATTATTTCCTCAGCGTCGCCGCATCGTGTTGACAGCGCCGGCACGCCGCAGGCGGAGGCTTCGGTAAGGACATTCGGAAAGCCCTCACTCTTAGACGATAAAACAAACACATCCAGGAGCGGATAAAATTCGTTCATCTCTTTTATGTGCCCGGCAAAAATAACGCCGTCTTTCACGCCGTATTTTTGAACCATAGCCGATAGCGCCGTATTGCTATCGTCAATGCCCTTCCCGCAGAGAATCAGCGCCGTATCAGGATTAACCGCGCCTACGGCGGACGCAGACGCCGCGCGCACCGCGGCAAAAGCCCCGAAAAGCGTGTCAAAATCCTTCATGGGGTCATATCTGGACGCCATGCCTATCAGCCTGACGCCGGTCGCTATGCCGTATTTTGAGCGCAGCTCATTCTTTTTTTCGGGCGCCGGGATAAAGTATTCCGTGTCAACGCCGTTTTGTATAACAATGGATTTTTCCTGGCAGAAACCGTTTTCTTCATGATATTTTTTACCGGCGTTTGAATTATAGATTATTTTCGCGGGCGAGGATGAAAATTTTCTGTTGATAAAAAAAGCAATTTTTGTCATTAACCCGTATTTTGAAAGATCAAAATCACTGCATCTTATAGACCACAAAATTCCCGCTTTGGGGCAGACCGAACCCGCAAGTATCGCGGCGGCGTTTCCGTGATACATCCAACCGTGAATAATATCGGGATTTATTTCTTTGACTGCCCGCAGAAACTTCAGAAAAGACGGCGCCATTGAGAAAAAACACCTCATGTCAAATGCCTGAACGTCTATTCCCAGCGAGCGTATATAATCAGCCTGCTCGCCGCCCCCGGAAAGTGATATGACATAAGGCGAAAACTTTTCCCTGTCAAGCACTTCCAGAAAACGCCTCAAAGCAATCTGCGCGCCGCCGGAGGCAAGGTCTGAAACCACATAAAGAATTTTCATTCGTATATTTTAGCAAATTTCACCGCTGCCAGACCAATTTTTTACGCGTCTTTTAGAAAGGATGAAGAGCGCAAGCAGAATCAGAAATTCACCGCCCAGAAAAGGCCGCCAGTTATATAAAGGGGGACTGTCACTATTGAGGACGCCATTACCGGCTAAATCGTAGATGGGTAGTGTAAAAGAGATAAAAATTATTATAGCCCCCGCCCAAAGCAACCCCCACTCCGCCGCAGAAAGACGGAAATTCTCCGCTGCCGCTCGCCCTCTCTCTATCATCGCACCCAGCACGAGCATCGTGAGAGAACATATCAGCGGCGCAAGAACAGGCCCCCTCCACACGACGGGAATTAAAAACAGCACGTCCATTTCAAAAAAAGACCCCGGCCATCCGAGCAGCGCCTTAAGAAAAACATAATAGAAAATATCCCAAACGGCGAAGGCATAAAGAAAAACCGCGAACCTCCCGTAAAACTTCCGCGAGGCAAGAAGGGCCGCCGCGCCAAGCATTATAATCGTAGCTGCTTCCCGCGCAATCTCAATCAAAAAAATGTTTCGCGGGAGCACGGCAAGAGAAAAAGCAAAACCTCCGGGATAATAAAGCGCCCTGAGATAAACGACTACAGCCGCTTCCATAAAAGCCATAGCGACGGCGAAAACGGTGATAACAGCGTATTTTTTTTCAAGCGGCTTCATAAAGTTTTTCCTGATGTGCATTTCATATTCAGATTAAATTGTATCTGTTTGAAATAAATAAATCAAATATCTTGCTTTTGTGATAAAAAATTAAAAAATGGTTCCGATTTTGTTTTTAAAATTTTCATAAATATCTCCTGATAAAAATGCGCCGCGCCGAGTTACCAGACTATTCCTTAAAGTTATTATGATATGTCTGATAACTTATGCCAAGGGAGATGGGGGGTTTGGAATGGGATTTTGAAAGGCTATCTACCTAACAGTAAATAGCGCGGCTATTCGCCGGATATTGAGGGCGTCACTTTTTTTTGCCATTTGTTTTGAAAGTTTCTGTACTCTTTTGTTCTTGCTCATTCTTCAAAGTTTCGGCGCGTTTTATATTTTTTTCGGCATTTATCCGCGCTGTATAAAGAAGGCTCGCGAAAGCAAACGCGCCTTTTTGAAAACAGATATTGACCAGTCCCTCCAATTCGCCCCACATTCTGTCATAGTAATAGCCATCGTAAATTCCCGGCTCCCAGCAGCATTTATTATCCGCCTTGAGAATTTTATCAACCCTGCTATGGCTGTCAATAAGATATTCAAAAATAAATTTTAACGGGTCTGTCACATAAACAACGGAAAATGTGTCTATTTTTACCGTACCGCCATATCTTTTTATAAGTTCTGATTCAAACCGGCCGTGTATTCCGCTATTCCTTGAAAATTGACCGTCAAAATTTTCCGTTGTATGAAAAGGTACCGCGCCGTCGCCCACATAATGCCCCAAATCCGCAGTCAGCAATAGGATATCTTTTTCTTCGTCATCCTCCATCGCGACAGTTAATTCGTCCAGCGTTTCAATAATCGCCCATGGAAGCTTACCGCTTCTTATTTCGTAATCCTCTTCCGGAGGCGGCTGGCTGAACTTAAAAAGTTTCTTGAACGGATAACTGCCGAAATATTCCAGGTCAAGCCAATGCCGGGGACTTTCCCCCGGGTCTTCGCCTTTACGCGCATCGGGATCCATAATATGCCTGTTAATAAACTTTATATTTTTACCAAAAAACTTCATTCCGGGGGGAAGATTTTTTATCGCCGCCTCACTTACAATGCAGTGTCCGTCCCTGCTCCACGAAAAAACCGGCTGCAAAGAGCCCGTGACGAATATAACGATGAAAACAATCAAAAGCCGTTTTGTTAGAGTCATAATATTAAGGACGTCCCCTTTTTCTTCTTTTTCTTTTTCTGATTTCATTTGCGCATTTTAGCAATTTAAAAGCGATGCGACCAATTTAACAATAACAATGACAAATCGTTATTGATTATTCCCGCTTCAAAATATATAATGCCCCCAATGAAAATAAAAATATCTTATTGCAAAGCGGCCCTGATCCTTGGTTTTTTTACCGCTGTTTTTGCTTCGGCCTCCGAAGCGGAAATCCGGAGCAA
>VMTI01000264.1 GCA_013791675.1 bacterium
CCCCTCAAGGGTGAGGATTTATTCTCTTTACAAATAATCCTTAACTTCTTTTCCTCTTCTTCTCCAAAACAAACCAATCTAACAAACCTGTATTTCTTCCCCGGGGGGTCACGATGTCCCTTCCTATTCCCAATAATTTCATGAACGCCCGTTGCCTATTCGGGTTTTATTTTTTATCATTAGACCTATGATTAAACTGCCTGATTTTAAAAAGCTGCGGATTCTGGTCGTCGGGGATATAATACTTGACAGATTTATCTTCGGCGATGTTTCGCGCATATCGCAGGAAGCGCCGGTGCCGGTGCTCGTTGCATCAAGTGAGATTTTCAAAGCAGGAGGCGCCGCCAATGTCGCGGTGAATCTAGCCGATCTGGGAGTGAAAACCGTCTTATGCGGCGCCGTGGGAAAAGATTTCTACGGGGACTTCGCTGTCTCGCACCTGAAAAAATACGGCATAAAAACATCTTCCGTTATTAAGATTCCTCATTACAGCACAACTATTAAAACCAGAATAATCGCGCGCAAACAGCAGGTCGTGCGTGTTGACCGTGAAGAAAAAATAAATGATAAAAGCGGCGCCTTCATAAAAGCGTTAAAAGGAGAAATCGCAAAAGCGGATGCCGTTATTATTGCCGATTACGGTAAAGGCGTCATAACAAAGAAACTGCTCAACTATCTTATTCCGGTCTCAAACAAATTGAAGAAAATAATAACGGTTGACCCTCAGGTTGAACATTTCATGAGTTATAAAAATGTAACAAGCCTTACTCCTAATCATTTTGAAGCTGGCGCCGCCTGCCTCATGAACGCCGAAAGTAATTCGGAGGTTAAGAAGACAGGGGCCGCCATAATCAAAAAACTCAAACCAAAGAGCCTGCTGATAACCCGGGGCGAGCAGGGCATGGCTGTTTTTGAAAAAGGAAAAATAACTTTTATTCAAACTCTCGCCCGCGAAGTTTTTGATGTCACCGGAGCCGGAGATACCGTCATAGCGGTTTTTACCGCGGCCTTAAGCTCGGGAATGACTACGCTGGAAAGCGCTCAACTTGCCAATATAGCCGCCGGAATCGTTGTGGGGAAACTGGGCACGGCAACAGTTTCAAAAGAGGAACTTGAAAAAGGCGATTTAAAATGAACGCGATAGGCGTCATTCCCGCGCGCTGGGCATCAACGCGTTTTCCCGGCAAACCGCTCGCGAAAATCCTGGGAAAAACAATGATACGGCGGGTCTGGGAAAGAGCCTCAAAAGCAAAAACGCTCGATAAAATAATTATCGCTACGGATGATTTAAGAATAGCCAACGAGGCTTCGGATTTCGGCGCCCAGGTGCAGATGACCGGCCCCGCTTCAAACGGCACCGACAGGATACGTAATGTTGTCCGGAAACTCGACTGCAAAATTGTTGTAAATATACAGGGGGATGAGCCGCTCATAAATCCCGCTCACATAGATAAACTGGTAGATGCCTTCCGCGAGAAATCCGTCATGGTTGCCACGCTGGGAGCAGAAATAAATGAAAAAGACTATTTGTCACGGGATACCGTAAAGGTGGTAAGCGGCAAAAACGGCGACGCTCTTTATTTTTCCAGAGCGCCCATACCCTACGGTTCATTCAAAAATGCAAAAAGGCACATAGGCATATATGCCTACCGGAAAAAAACCCTTCTTGATTCGGCAAAGTTCAAAAGCTCCCTGGGGGCGGCTGAGGATTTGGAACAACTCAATTTTCTGGAAAACGGCATAGCCATAAGGGTGCTGGGGGTAAGTTACCGCGGAATCGCTATTGACAAACCCTCGGATATAAAAAAAATAGTCAGGAGACTTAAATCATGAGCGTAAATAAAGTGAAAGCCGGCGGCGTAACTATAGGGAAAGGACTGATCATTATAGCGGGCGTGTGTTCCATAGAAAACAAAAAACAGGTTTTTAAAAGCGCCGAGGCTCTTGTGAAAATCTGTGCGAAACACGATCTTCCTCTCATATTCAAGGCGTCTTTTGACAAAGCCAACCGCCTGCAAGGCTCTTCATGGAGGGGCCCGGGAATAAAGAAAGGCCTTGAAATTATAGCGGAAACAAAAAAACGTTTCGGCTTTCCCGTGCTCACGGATGTGCACTGTGTGAGTCAAATTCCCTCAGCGGCAAAAATCTCCGATATTCTTCAGATACCGGCTTTTCTCTGCAGGCAAACGGATCTCATCACCGCCGTTGCCAAAGCGGGAAAACCGGTGAGCATAAAGAAGGGGCAGTTTCTTGCTCCTGATGATATGAAATTCCTCATAAAAAAAGCCGAGGACGCCGGAAACAAAAATATAATTCTCATAGAGCGGGGCAGCAGTTTCGGCTACAATAATCTCGTGGTTGATTTCCGCGCCATTTCCATAATGAAAAAAAACGGCTATCCCGTCATCTTTGACGCGACACACAGCGTTCAGCTCCCGGGAGGGGCAGCAGGCAGAACTTCCGGCAAAAAAGAATTCTGCATTCCTCTTTCAAGGGCCGCTGTCGCCGTCGGTGCGGACGGCATATACGCGGAAGTGCATCCGCAACCCTCTTCCGCAAAATCGGACAGGGGCTCGGTTATGAGTTTTACCGAATTTGACAAACTTATTTCATCCATAAAGGAAGTAATATGTCCATAAATTTACGAAAGTCCCGGCTACGCCGGCCTGGCACCACTTAAGGAGATCATTAAATGAGCGTAAAAATCAGAACGGTCAGGGAAATTCTTACAATAGAAAAAAAAGCCATAGAGGAAAACCTTACTCCCGCATTCAGCGCGGCGGTTGAGAAAGCCGTTAATCTGCTTTTCAAAAAAAGAAACGGTAAAATAGCCGTCATGGGCCTGGGAAAATCCGGCCTTGTGGCCAAAAAAATCGCGGCCACTCTTTCATCTACCGGCAATCCGGCTTTTTTCATACATCCGGGGGAAGCCGCACACGGGGACATAGGAATGCTTAATAAAGGCGACAGTATATTAGCCTTTTCATTTTCGGGAGAAATAATGGAATTGGCAAGCCTTCTCCCCTTTATAAAAAAACTGAAAGTGCCCATAATATCCATAACCTCGCGGCGGGACTCGGCGCTCGGAAAAATATCCGACTGCCTCGTACCCATAAGCGCGTCAAAACAGGCCTGCCCTTTCAATCACGCGCCCACCTCGTCAACAACGGTAATGATGGTGACCGGCGACGCCATAGCGATAATGCTCATGCAGAAAAAAAAGCTGAGGGCTTCCGACCTTGCTCTTCTTCACCCCGGGGGAATTCTGGGTAAAAAACTTTCCATGCAGGTGAAAGATATAATGCGCAAGGGCCCGGAAAACCCCGTGCTGAAAAAAGGCCGTTCCGTGAAAGAAGCCCTTTTTGAAATGACACGCTCGCGGCTGGGCGCCGTCAGCATTATAGACAAAAACAAAAAACTCATAGGGTTTTTTACAGACGGTGATTTACGTAGATTAATACAGGAGACGCCTCGGGCACTAGACGAAAAAATTGAAAATGTTATGACCAAAAAACCTTTTACGGTGCTGGACATAACTCCCGCGTGGAAAGTTGCCGAAATTATGAATAAGCTTAATTTTGATAATATTCCGGTTGTTGATAAGTGTGGAAAGCTTGCAGGGATAATTGATGAAAGAGACCTTTTGCGCGAAGGCCTTTCCGGCTGAACAAAAAATTAAAAAACTTTTGTTTTACGACGGATAATTTCAAAGACCTTGACAAAAATTAATTGTTATTATACAATTCGGACTGTGGTTGAAATGGGGTTAAAACACGTTGTTGATAAGTTGTTGATAACTTGTGGGGAAAATTGTTAATAAAGGCTGAAATTTGTGGAAATTTTTGAAACTACATGGAAAAAAATAGTTAATAATCTGCGTTTAGAGATTACTGACGAGACATATAAACTCTGGCTGGAACCGGCTATACCTACGGATTTAGAGAATGAAAAATTAAGGGTGAAGGTCCCCAATAAATTTTTTGTCCGCTGGCTCAGCGAACACTATTGCGAAAGGATAGACAATATACTGAAGGTCTCCGATCCATGCCTCAAAGTGGAATTTTATACGGATAAGGTTGAAAACAAAATTGAAACGGACTCCGGAGAATTGAGGGAACTTAGTGAAACGCTTTTTCTTCCTAAGAAATTCGTGTCCAAATATTCTTTTGATAATTTCGTTATAGGACAATCCAATCATTTCGCGCACGCGGCGAGTCTGGCTATAACAAAAAATCCGGGCAACACCTATAATCCGCTGTTTCTTTACGGCGGCGTGGGGCTTGGGAAAACGCATCTGCTTAACGCTATCGGTATAGAGATAAAGAAACATTTTCCCGCTTTTAACATAATCTACGTTACCTCGGAAAAATTTACAAATGACCTGATAGAATACCTGAAGAATAACCGCATTGCCGAATTCCGCATCAAATACCGCAACGTGGACCTTCTCCTTATAGATGACATACAGTTTTTCACCGGCAAAGAAATGATTCAGCAGGAATTTTTTCACACATTCAACGCGCTTTACGAAAGAAGGAAACAGATTGTCCTTTCAAGTGATTCCAGCCCGAAAGATCTGGGCTCGCTTGAAGAGAGGCTGCGCTCGCGCTTCCAGTGGGGCGTTGTGGCGGACATCCAGCCGCCCGACCTTGAAACACGTGTGGCGATAATCAAGAAAAAAATAGAGATTGAAAAAATCAACATCCCCGATGATGTTCTTTACTATATCGCCTCAAATATAAAAAATAACATTCGCACTCTTGAGGGAGCGATTCTTTCCATAGCCGCTTATTCATCTCTGACAGAGACAAGCATTACGATTGAAAAAGCTAAAGAATATCTGAAAACCGTGATAACGGAAAGCGATATAGAAAAAGACATAGGCCTTGATACCATCCAATCCGTCGTCTGCAATAATTTTAATTTGAGCTTAAGCGATCTCAAGGGCAAAAAAAGAACGGAATCGGTGGTTTTCCCCAGGCAGATAGCAATGTATCTTTCAAGAATATTAACAAGCTACTCTACTACGGAAATAGGCGAATTCTATGGCGGAAGAGACCATTCCACCGTACTCCATGCCGGAAATAAAATAAAAAACAAAATAACAAAAGACCCTTATTTCGCGGCATTGTTAAATAAAATCACCAAGCAGGTTAAAGAAAGTGCATAAGTCAAGATTTTTAAATTTATCTGTGGATACGGGGCTCTGCGATAAAAGTTATCCACAGCTTGTTAATATGAAGTTAACCCCGCAAATCCCTGCAATCGCACTATTTTGGAAGGCGGGCTATTCCTTATGAACATATACACAGGCCATACTACTAATACGACTAACTTTTTATTAAAAAAGAAAAAGAGAAAGGGGGAAAAATGAAATTTACCTGCAGTAAGAATGAGTTGTTTAAACATCTCCAGACGGCGCTTCTTTGCCTGAGTCCGAAAACTATGCTTCCGTATCTTAGTTTTCTTCAAATGGAAACAGGCGATAAAACGGTGACGATCACTTCCACGGATCTTGAAGTATCAACCAAAATAAAATTTGAAGCGGATGTCAAAAAGAACGGGAAGGCTCTTATTCATGGAGATCTTTTTGGGGCGCTGATGAGAGTGCAGGAAGAAAAGGATATCACCATTGAGGAAGGGAAAGACAGTATCAGCATAAAATGCGGTAATTTCAAAGGTGAAGTCGCTAAAGGAAATTTACAGGATTATCCTCAGATTCCGGAAGCTCCCGCATCGTCAGAAAGCGCTGTTAAAATTTCAGCGTTTCATCTTTCGGAAATGCTGGGAAAAACGGTGTTTTCGGCGTCGCGCGATGAAGTCAGATATGTGCTGTGCTCTGTTTATTTTGAAATAGCCAAAGGCGCTTTTACGGTTGTTGCCACCGACGGCAAGAGGCTGGCTACAACCTGGAAAAAGGTGGAAACGACAAAGGACATGAAAGCTTCCGCCATTGTTCCCGCTAAAACGGTGAGCATTCTGCAGAAGGTTCTTTTAAACTGCCGGGAAAAAGAGGATGTAAAAATAATTGTGGATGAAAGCGGGATTTTTTTTATTACGGATAACATAACCATGAGCTCACGGCTCATAGACGGCACCTATCCGGATTACAAAAATGTTATACCGAAAAGCGTTAAAATAAAAGCTGAAGCCGACAAGGAAGAGATATTGAACGCTACGGTGCGCGCGGCCAGTATTTATCATTCCGGAATTTCACAGCAGAACTCGTCTGTCAAGTACCAGGTGTCCAAAAATAAGCTGAATATATCGGCGGCTTCCCAGGGTTTTGGCGAGAGCGAAGAAGATATAGACGTGGAATCTTCCGGAGGTTCAATTAATATCGCGTTTAACCCCGGTTTCATAATAGACATATTCAAGCATCTTAACGATAAGAAAGTAATTATGGAATTTACGGATTCGCTCAACGCCGTTGTTGTGAAGACGAAGGAAGATCCAAACTATGTGTCTCTTGTGATGCCTATGAGATCATGATTGCGCTGGAGAAATTTCTTGTAAAAATGAAAAAGAAAATGAAAGACATACATTCTGTTTCGTCCGTTTGGAAGGATTGTTCTTTTTCGGGAAAATACGATATAGATGAGTTTGCGGTGAATAAAAAAAAATTTATTGTTTATGTGCCCTCAGGCATAATAAAAAAAGACATTGAGATGAATTCAGCGGCTATGCTCAGGGAGCTTAACGGGAAACTTCCGGGCCGTTGTGCGGTCTCGGCGATTGAAGTCAAAGTGAGGAGAAGATGAAGGAAACAAGTCCGGAAATAAACGGTCAGGAAAACAATTACACGGCAAAGGACATAAAAGTTCTAGGCGGCCTGGAGGGTGTGAGAAAACGCCCGGCCATGTACATAGGTTCAACGGATAAGACAGGCATGCATCACCTTGTTTACGAGGTTGTGGACAACGGTATTGACGAGGTGCTGGGGGGATTCTGTAAAAATATAGAGGTGATTCTGCATGAGGATAATTCTGTCAGCGTTATTGACGACGGCAGAGGCATACCCGTGGATGAGCATCCCACCGAGAAGAAAAGCGCCGTGGAAGTTATAATGACCACTCTTCACGCCGGAGGAAAATTTGACAACAATTCCTACAAAATATCGGGGGGCCTGCACGGCGTGGGCGTTTCAGTTGTCAACGCTCTTTCCGAAGAACTTGAAGTGGAAGTTTACAGAGACGGCAAAATATACAGACAGAAATACAGAAAAGGCCTTACCGCTTCGCCTCTTAAAATCGCGGGCAGCACAAAGCTGCACGGTACGAAAGTCACTTTTATGCCGGATAAGACTATTTTTACACAGGACACCAAATTTGATTTTGATTATCTTTCCAAAAGATTAAGGGAACTGGCTTTCCTAAATCCCAGCGCGACAATAAGCATAATAGACGAAGCGGAAGACAAAAAGCACACCTTTAATTACGAGGGAGGAATATCCTATTTCGTGAAATTTCTCAATGACGGCAAAAATGTCCTTCACGATATGCCGATTTATATAAAAAAAGAAAAGGACGGTGTAGTTGTTGAGATAGCGCTTCAATATAACGAGCAGTACGGTGAGTTTGTTCTTTCTTTTGTCAACAACATAAACACCACAGAAGGAGGTTCTCATCTTGCGGGTTTTAAGGCCGCTCTTACAAGAGTGCTGAACGATTACAAGACGAAAAACGCCCAGGAAAAATTTAAAAAAGTTGCTTTATCCGGCGATGATGCCAGAGAAGGTTTAACTGCCGTGATAAGCCTGAAAATGAGGGAACCCCAGTTTGAGGGCCAGACAAAAACGAAACTCGGCAACTCGGAAGTGAAGGGAATCGTTGAGAATGTCGCCTCGGAGGGCCTGCAGATTTTTCTGGAGGAAAATCCCAAAATCGCGGCCGTAATATTACAGAAAATTATTCAGGCTTCCCACGCGCGGGAGGCGGCAAGAAAAGCCCGAGAGCTCACGAGAAGAAAATCTTCGCTTGAAATAAGTGCTCTGCCGGGTAAACTTTCCGACTGCAGCCTGAGGGATCCCAAGTATTGCGAAATTTTTCTGGTGGAGGGCGATTCTGCCGGCGGCAGCGCGAAAGGCGGCCGTGACCGGCGTTTCCAGGCCATACTGCCCCTCAAAGGAAAGATAATAAATGTTGAGAAAGCCCGGCTTGAGAAAGTGCTGTCAAACGACGAAATCAGATCCACCATAACGGCTCTCGGCACAGGCATCGGCGAAGATTTTAATATAGATAAACTTCGTTATGACAAAGTAATAATAATGACGGACGCCGATGTGGACGGAGCACATATCCGGACACTCATACTGACGCTGTTTTACAGGCATTTCAAAGAGCTCATAGAGAGAGAAAAAATTTTTATCGCTCAGCCGCCGCTCTTTCTCGTGAAGAAAGGCAATTTTAAGAAATATCTTATTTCGGAAGAAGAGCTTCAGAGTTTTATGATTGATTCCAGCGCTTCCGACGTGAATATAAAATGCGGCGGTAAAAACGGAGCTGAAATAAAAAAAGAGAACAATAAAAAATTTTTGGAAGCTGTTATTTACGCGAACAAATATCTGAAAAAGCTTGAGACAAAAGGTCTGAAAAATTCTGAAATAATTAAATATATGGCCATGGAAGAAACGCCAATAGCAAAATTTGAGGACAGGCTCTTTTACGAGGAAGAAGGAATACTTGCCTTTAAAGAGGAATACAAAGCAAATCATCCCGA
The DNA here is from genome assembly GCA_013791675.1 of bacterium. GTDB lineage: Bacteria > CG03 > CG03 > CG03 > CG03 > CG03. Next base: position 8,719 of record VMTI01000264.1, read on the forward strand.
GGAGCTGGCAAGCACCGAAGAGGAGCGTATCGCCATTATAAAATTTCCGGAAATGGCGCGCTTCATAAAAAACATCAAACAGCTTGCCCATTATGGAGCGGAAGCGGGGACGGATGCGGGATTTTTTAAAAACCCGGTTGTCATAACCGGTAAGACGGGCGAAATTGTTTGTGAAAAACTAAGTGAGATTATAGCAGCTTTTGAGTCGTCCGGGCGCTCCGGTTTAGTCATCCAGCGCTATAAAGGTCTCGGAGAAATGAATCCGGATCAATTGTGGGAAACAACAATGGACCCGCTCGCGCGGCACCTGGTGGCGGTCAAACTGGAGGCTTCGGTTGAAGCCGAAAGAATATTTACGACGCTGATGGGGGATGAGGTTGAACCAAGAAGAAAATTCATACAGGATAACGCGCTCAGAGTGCAGAATCTTGATATTTAAGGGAAGGGGCAGAAATGGCAAAAAATATTAAACAAAGCGAAGAAGAAGAAAAAGTCGGCACCCAGACCCAGGACATTTCAAAAGTGCTGGTAACAAATATCAAAAATGAAATGGTAACTTCCTATATAAATTACTCAATGAGTGTTATAGTGGGAAGGGCACTGCCTGATGTCAGGGACGGCCTTAAACCTGTGCATCGGAGAATCCTTTATTCCATGAAGGATTTGAATCTGTTTTACAATAAAACTTTCAAGAAAGCGGCCAGAATAGTCGGAGAGTGCATGGGAAAATATCATCCGCACGGCGATCTTTCGGTTTATGACGCTTTGATAAGAATGGCGCAGTATTTTTCGCTGCGTTATCCGCTTGTCAGGGGACAGGGAAATGTGGGGAGCGTGGACGGAGATCCGCCCGCCGCCATGAGATATGTGGAGGCAAAACTTGAGAAAATTTCGGATGAAATGCTCAAGGATTTGGACAAAGGCACCGTTGATTTTATGGATAATTTTGACGCGACGCTTACAGAGCCGGTCGTGCTTCCCTCAAACATTCCGAATCTCCTCGTCAACGGCTCGGAAGGTATTGCCGTCGGTATGGCCACTAAGATTCCGCCGCACAATTTGGGAGAAGTGATTGACGCCACGATTGCCCTGATAGACGATCCGGAGCTTCCAGACGCCGAACTTTTCAAACTTATACCCGCGCCGGACTTTCCCACGGCAGCGATAATAACAAACCGCAGCGGCATACACGGGGCATATAAAACCGGCCGGGGCATTTTTAAAATAAAGGCCCGTGCGGAAATAGAAGAGCATAAAGGCAACCGGGAAGTAATCGTGATAACTGAGCTCCCTTATCAAGTGAATAAAGCAAGGCTCATAGAAAATATCGCTATTCTTGCCAGGGAAAAGAAAATAACAGGAATTACAAATCTCAGAGACGAATCCGATAAAGACGGAATACGGGTGGTTATAGATGTCGCAAGAGAGGCCGTTGCGGGAGTTGTGCTGAATCAGCTTTTTAAGCACACACAGCTTTCGGTCAGTTTCGGCATAATAATGCTCGCGCTGGTTAATAATGTCCCGAAAGTTCTGAGCCTGAGGCAGATGCTCGGTTATTATATTGACCATAGGATAGATGTTATAACCAGACGCACGAAATTTGAGCTGGCAAAAGCGGCCGCCCGCGCTCATATTCTTGAAGGTTTGAGAATAGCTCTTGAAAATCTGGATAAAATCATAAAGACGATTAAACAGTCAGAATCTCCCGCCGCCGCCAAGGTTGCTCTTATGAAGGATTTCAAAATGAGCGAGCTTCAGGCGCAGGCCATTCTTGATATGAAACTTCATCAGCTTACCGGATTGGAGAGGCTCAAAATAGAGGAAGAATACATAGAGAAAATCAAGCTTATAGAAAAACTGAAAAAGATCCTTGCCGACACCGGTCAAATAATGGCCATAATAAAAGAGGATCTGGTTGAGGTGAAGAAAAAATACGGTGACGCCCGCAGGACGGAAATATCCGACGAAGACACGGAAATTGCCGATGAAGACCTTATAAGCGACACAGAGGTGGCGCTTACGATAACCCGTCAGGGTTATATCAAAAGAGTGCCGCTCTCCACCTGGCGCGTTCAAGGCCGCGGCGGTAAGGGCGTGAATTCAATGAAGACAAAAGATGAAGACTATCTGGAACATCTTTTTGTGACTTCAAATCTTGCGACCTTTCTGGTGTTCACGAATCTGGGCCGGCTCTACTGGCTGAAGGTCTGGAAAATACCGGAGGCGGGAAGGACATCCCAGGGCAAGGCGCTGGTTAATTTCCTGACCTTTAAAACATCTTCTGAAAAGTTTAATTCTTTCTGCCAGATAAGAAATCTTTCCGATGCATGCGGTAATCTTCTGATGGTTTCCGAAAAAGGCCTTGTTAAAAAAACGCCTGTGGCCGCCTACAGCCATCCGCGCGCTTCGGGAATCATAGCCATCAATCTGAAAGAAGGAGACAAGCTTGTTAAAGTGCAGCAGTCCGACGCAAAATCAGAAATTGTTATGGCCACAAAGATGGGGAAAGCGATCAGATTTGCCGAAACGAACGTGAGGTCGGTCGGCCGTTCCGCCAGCGGCGTGAGAGGCATAAGGCTTTCCGCAGGAGACAGCGTGGTGGGAATGATTGTTCAGGAGCCCTCTTCCAAGGAATCCGTTTTGGTTATATCCGAAAAAGGTTACGGCAAAAGAACGGATATTTCAGCTTATAGAAAACAGAGCCGCGGCGGCAAGGGCGTAATCAATATGAAAATAAATGACAAGACGGGGCCTGTTGTTTCAATTTTCTCATGCGGCATTGATGACGAAATTATGATCATAACAACAAGCGGCATCACCATAAGGCAGAAAGCGAAAAACATCAGAATGATAGGGCGGGCAACGTCGGGCGTGAGACTCATAAAACTGGGCGCCGGCGATAAAGTGGCCTCAGCCGGCAAGATAATTTCGGATGAGGAAATTCCGGTGTGATAGATATTCAATTTCTGAGTATGGTAGTATAACCGGATTGTCTATTATTTGCGCATTCACGGGGCAGTTAAGTTTGACGATGGATGTGTAAATTCCGACGCCAAATGCGATGATTATTCGGCTTGACATTTGGGCGTAGATGCAAACATAAAAAAGTTTAGGATAATTTTTTAAATATTTCCGTATCATCAAGAAACTTTCTTAAAGTTGAGTATTATTGGAATCTCCCGTCGGCAGGGAATTTTTTAGATGCTTCTTGCCTATACCTTTGTGCTAGAGTATTTTTCTCAAAATATTTACACGCGGAAATCATATAAAAATATGATTCAGCAGTACCGCTGAGTCTCACCGCTTCCTTAAGATGCCACAGGGCTTTTTCCGGTTGTTTCGTCTTTGTATAAAAATCTGCAAGTATTACACGGGCCAAATCAAAATAAGGATCTATCTCTATGATTTTAAGATAAGTTTGCTCGGCCTCTATTAGTTTCCCATCTTGAACTAATTGTGTAGCCTTGTTTTTCAAATTGGACAAATCACATATTTCACTCGTTTTTTCTTGGGCATAGTCATCGTCAAAAAACCCTTCTATTTTGACGATTTTCCCTTCTGGTATAAGCAGTTTAGGGTTGAAAAAAGGACTATATCGTACATTATGGTGAACAGGTGCTTCCCCTTCTTTCAAAACTCTGAAAAGCCGAAAGAATTCATTTTGATAAAGAAGTTCAAATCTTTTTAATTCATTTTCTGCGAAATGGAGTTTATAAATAGCCGAATTTGTAAACACGTTCGTAATATTCACCATATATCTTTTTGAGGATACCCCACTTTCTAACAAGGACATCCAATGGTAAAGAATGTAATCAGATTTATACTTGCGGGCAAAGTTCCAGAGTTCATCTTCATCTTTAAAAAGACTTTCGTAAAATTCCTTTGTTTTATCTCTAACATCCTTTGCCTCATAATGAGTGTGGATAACCGTTGAAAACTTCGAGTATAACACAATTTCAGGAGCAAAGCCTAAATCACAAAGTATAACGCTTCCCGGAGGAATATTTTTATTCATCCATTTTATAATATCTTGTTTAGCGGGTATTATGCGATGTGGAATTGGTCTCAAGCGGGAGACTGTAGTTGTTGTTTGAATACTTACGCCTATAAACATTACAAAATAGAGACTAAATATAGTTTTTTCTTAACTGCTTTTCCGGTGAGTGAAGCAAAGACCGCAAGAAAGAAAATTAACAAAACATTTAATCGGTTTACTAAAAGAAATAAAGGAATAAAGGCCGCAAACAACAGTAGTATAATAAATAGGATTGGGTCACACGCTCTTTTCTTAATCACAGAGAGTGAAACAAAAACTAACGAAGGTAAAATGAGTATAAACGGCAAAAGGAAGGTATTTATAGTAGACTTTATAGACGGACTGGAAAAAGCGTCTTGCCACATAATTTTCGCATCAAATGGAAGTTTCTTCACATCTTTATAAAAACTGGGCAAAATTCCCATATAGCGAACTTTAGCCAACATAAGTTTATAAACATGACCATAATTTTCAGCGCGCATCCTATTAGATGGCCGGGCGGAAAGAAAAAACAGGGAGAAAAATATTAAAAACACCAGAAAGACAGGAAGAGTTTTTTCTGAGATTTTGAAAAACAGTTTTATTTTTACCTTTGTAATTACAAGGTGTCCGGCGACAAAC
>VMTI01000192.1 GCA_013791675.1 bacterium
AAAACATAGTTATTGTTTTATGCGGCAATATGGATCACGAAAAGATAGAGGCAAGCGTTCAAAAGATATTTTCTAAAACTGCGAAAGGAAAAACCCATCCGCCAGAACGCTTTTGCAGCAAGCAATTAAAGCCGCGGATGAAAATAATAAATAAAGGTACAAAACAGTCGCATATATCCATGGGGCTGCATTCTTTTGGAAGGATTCATAAGGATAGGTATGCCCTCACGCTTCTGCACATCATCCTGGGCGCTAACATGTCGTCCAGGCTGTTTGAAAACATAAGGGAGAAAAAAGCGCTTGCTTATGAGATAGGTTCGGATATTAAAAGATATAATGAGACAGGCGCGTTTGTGGTACACGCAGGCACAGAGCATAAAAAGGCCCCGGAGGCGATAAGATGCATCTTGAAGGAACTAAAAGAGATCAAAGAAAATCATGTTAGCGCGGGCGAATTAAGAAGGGCCGGGGAATTTTTCAAGGTCCAGCTTCTGATGGCGCTGGAGGATACGATAGACCACATGCTGTGGCTCGGAGAATACACAGCCTCTTTAAATAAACTGCCGGATAGAAAAGAGATTATAAAAAAAGTCGAAGCCGTGACTGCGGATGATATAAAACGAGTGGCCCAGGGCATATTCAAAAGCCCATGCTTGAACTTAGCCATGATAGGCGAACTTAAAGACAGAGAGCGGAGAGAGGTAGAGAAAGAGCTGCTTCAGCTGTAAGCTTTAAGCTGTAAGCTATAAGAGGTGAATATGGATAATAAAATATTGGTAGCGCCTAGCATACTTTCGGCTGATTTCAGCAAATTGGGAGAGGAAATAAAGAAGATTGAGGATTCCGGGGCTGACATGATACATGTTGATGTGATGGACGGGCATTTCGTGCCTAATATCACTATAGGGCCTTTGATGGTTGAGGCGGCGAGAAGGTGCACTAAAATGGTTTTAGATGTGCATTTGATGATAGAGGAGCCGCATAGATTTATCAAAGATTTTGTAGAAGCGGGAAGCGACATTATTACGATACATGCTGAAGCGTACGCTCAAGGCTGCAGGCTGAAGGCCGAAGGGTTAAAGAAAGGGGTTTCTAAAAGCACTGATAAGATAGATGAAGCGCGCGTAAAAGAAGTTTTAGCGCAGATAAAATCTTTTGGGAAAAAGGCGGGGATATCCCTTAATCCTGATTCGCCTTTATGCATAGAAGGAGTGCTAAAAGACGCTGACATGGTTTTATTTATGTCGGTTCACCCCGGGTTCGGAGGGCAGAGTTTTATAAAATCTGTATTGCCGAAAGTCAAAGCGCTTAGAAAAATATATTCCGGGGACATAGAGGTAGACGGCGGAATAAATGATAAAAATGCCAAATTAGTTATTGAATCAGGCGCGAATGTACTGGTGGCAGGGTCGTATTTCTTCGGCGCAAAAAATAAATCAGAAGCTGTGAATAAACTACGCGGTTAAAAAATAAACCTCCTCCGTTCGCCGAACGGGATAATTATCCCGTTCGGCGAACGGATTGGTAAGAAAGGGTGGCAAGATGGGCATTAAATTCGGAACAGACGGCTGGAGGGCGATAATATCGCAGGATTTTACATTTGAAAACGTGAAAATAGCTTCTCAGGCAGTGGCAGACCATTTTAAAGCGAAGGATGCTGTTTTTGCAATCGGGTATGATTGGAGATTTTTATCCGAGAAATACGCTGAACTTGCGGCAGAGGTTCTTGCGGCCAACGGCATCAGGGTGCTGCTTTCGGACAAGGCTGTCCCGACGCCTTTGGTAAGCTTTGCAATAAAAAATAAAAAATTATCAGGCGGCCTGATGTTGTCGGCAAGCCATAATCCGCCTTATTATAACGGCCTGAAGATAAAAGCGCCTTACGCAGGAACTGCTGACGAAGGCATTACAAAGTCTGTGGAATCGCTGTTAGGAAAAAATCCCGTGCAGTCCATGGAATTTAAAAAAGGCATAGAAAGCGGGATGATAGTTCTTACCGACCTGAAAAAAGACTATATGAAATTTGCGAGGGCCTACATTGACCTGAAACATTTAAAAAACGCAAAGGTCAACGTGCTGGTGGATTGCATGCATGGCGTAGGGGACGGATACATACCTGAGATACTTAAAGGCACGAAGATAAAAATAACCCAGATGAGGACGGGCCGGGATACCCTGTTCGGCGGCGTTAATCCTGAGCCTATTCCGAAAAATCTTGAGGCGCCTTTTAAGGCAATGAAAGATAAAAAAGCAGGGTATGATATTTGTATAGTAAACGACGGAGATGCGGATAGGATAGGCGCGGTTATACCAGGCGGAAAATTCATGGGCGCAGGCCAGATAATGGCGCTATTGTTGCTGCATTTTATAGAAGATAGGCATTGGAAAGGCGGGGTGGTGAAAACAGTCTCCAACACCACTCTCATAGACCTTAT
>VMTI01000023.1 GCA_013791675.1 bacterium
AACATTCTGGGCTGCCCCGCCGACTGTTCATACTGTTATCTTCAGGCGTATCTCAACATACGCGCTATAACGGTTTTTGTAAACACAGACGATTTTCTGCGCGATTTTAAAAAAGCGGCCAAAGAACGGACAATTAGAATAGGCACCGGGGAGTTTTCGGACAGTCTGTTTCTCGACAATGTTATTGATGTAAATAAAAGTCTGATTGAAATATGCTCCAAAACCACATCCCTGCTTGAACTGAAAACAAAATCATCCCGCGTGGACAATCTTCTGAAACTGGAACACGGCGGCCAAACGGTAATGGCATGGTCTCTCAACCCTCCCGCGCTGGCGGAAACTGAAGAAAAAGAAACGGCTCCGCCTTATGAACGCATCTCTGCCGCCGCTAAATGCGCGGAAGCCGGATACACTCTCGCTTTTCATTTTGATCCTCTGATTTATTTTGACGGGTGGGAAAAAGCGTACAAAGAACTCGTTGAGCGGCTTTTCACTGAAATATCACCGAAACATATCGCATGGATAAGCCTCGGGGCTCTCCGTTTCGACCCGCGGATAAAACCCGTCATTTATTCGCGATTCCCCGATTCCAAAATACTCTGCGGGGAATTTATACGCGGTGATGACGGCAAAAACCGCTATCTGAAATACATGCGCATGGAAATGTTCTCAAAGATTCTTTCTTTCCTCAGAAAATTTGACGGCGATATGAAAGTTTTTCTCTGTATGGAAAGCCCTGAGGTATGGGAACGTTCTTTTGGCAGACTTCCGTATGATACCCCCTGCCTTCATTCAATTTTTAAAATTCCGGAGATTGAAAATACTTGATAAAAATGGTAAATTAAGAGCGTGAAAAAGATAAAAGGGTTTACGCTGCCCGAACTTATGCTGATTGTCGCTATTGCGGGCATACTTATTATAAGCGCCAGTTTGAAATTTATCCAGCTTCGGGACAACATCAGAATAGACAAAGCGAAAGCGCAAATGAAATGTCTGCAGATAGGTATTAAAATGTACTACGCCGATACCGGCATGTTCCCCATCGCGGCCAAAGCCGGCGGCGGCATGGGCGGCTACTCTTCCTGGGATAATCCCGCCTCTTCCTATAATACAGCGCACTGGCAAGGCTACCTTATATCCGGTGACAGCCCCGGCGCATCAGCATCCGATGAAGACGAAGACAACGACGGCAGAATAGACAATTGGCACGGCAAATATATTGACGGCCCCGAACTCCTGTCTGACCCATGGGGTCACCGGTTTTTATACGCCGACTACACATACACAAATATGAAAAAATCCGGAATCCTCTGTATGGGGCCTAACGGCCCTGCGAATGGAACAAAATTCGGTTTTGACTCAAGCCCCGGTTTCCCGAATTACCTCAGAAGTGACGGAACACAGTTTTCATGGTCAGCCGGCACAAAGGATACCACCGACCCGCCCGACAACGAAGGTTTTTCGGTTTTTTACAGAGACGGCAATCCCGCCAACGCAAAAACCGACTTTATAATGGTCCTCTGGATGGAATGATTTAAGTTTTCAGCTTCCGAATATTTTTTTCAGTATTCCTTTTTTTGATTCTTTGATTTCTTTTTCTAAATTTTCTATTTCCATGAGCAGCTCTTTGCGTGTAGCGTCCGTCAGATAAAATTTGTCCAGCAGGTCCTTACGCTCGTTGTTCCAGTCGTCACTTTTTCTGTCAAATTCCGCGAACTTTCTGTTTGCCGCAGACTCATATCTTATTCTCTCGTCTTCGCGGCTGTTTTTCTCCCGCTCAAAAAGTGTACGCACATTCGCCAGCTCATTTCCCAGCGAATCCTTGGCCATATTGACCTGAGAAATACGAAGCTTAAAATCATCCCTAACAGCGTTTTCACGCGCGGCGAACTCGGCCTCCACCGCCCTCTTCTCTTTTTCATGAAGCTCATCCCTGCCTTTAATGAGGTTTTGAAGATTTGCTATTTCAATGCTGTGTTTCTCGGCGTCAAACCGCGCCTGATTAAGTTTTTCGGTGAAAGCGTCGTAAGATGACTTCATATCAGCGAATTGGCTGTTCATAAGAGCTTTTTCACTTTTAAGTTTTCTGATATCTTCTTCTTTTTCAGTAAGCGAACTCCTTAAATTTTCAAGCGCAGTTTTTAAGTTTTCTCTCTCCGACGCAAAGGCCTCTTTTGTTTTGAGCAGCTCATCTTTAGCGAAATGCTCGGAAGCGGCAATCCGCTTCTCTCTTTCATTCAGCTCGTTTTCTTTCACCTGCAGTTTTTCGGCGCGGACACTGCCTTCAATAATTTGTTTTTCCAGAGAAGTTATTTTCCCCGCGGCATCCCGCAATTCGCTCTCGCGCTCGGCCAGGCGTTTTCTCCATTCAATCGCTATAACTTCTTTCTCGTTATTCGCTTTCTTGGCTACGGCATCTATTTTCTGCAGCTGCTCGCCGGTTTCTATAAATTTGTTGTAATACTTGCTTATCTCATCTCTGAGCCTGTCTCTCTCTCTCAAAAATTCAAGAGTTTTTGATTCAATATCATTTTTGCGGCGCCGCTCAATTTCCGAAATTCGCGTCCGCGAGGACACTATCTCTTCTTCTCTCCCCGCAAGCTTGGTTAAAAGGTCAGATTTTTCAGTTTCAAAAAACTCTTTCAGCTGTTTCTCTTTTTCAGCGCTCATTTCCTTAAAACCCCGCAGAGCGTCATCACGGTTGGCTATTTTTATCTCCAGTGAATTTTTTTCGCTGACTGCAGACGCAAATTTGGATTTGAGCTCCGTGATTTCTTCCTCGCTTCTTTTAACCAAAACGGCTTTATCGTTTTCATAGGAAGAACTTATCTGGGATATTTTTCTATCCTTGGCGCTTATAATCTCATTCAGTTCGGCAACAGAAGCTTCAGTTCGGATCCGTATTTCCTGGAGCTGCTTTTCCAGCTTCTCCGTTTCCGCCAGCAATTTTAATCTTTCCTCCGCGAACGCGGAATCTTTTATTTTTAACTGTTCAAAGTATGACTGCCCGCCGCGTTCAATTTCCCTTGAAAAACTTTCAAGCTGCAGACGAAGTTTTTCCTGCAATTTTGATATCTCAAGCTTGAGTCCCGAAATTTCAATTTCACGTGCTTTGATTTCTGATGAAAGCACCGCTTCTCTGTCTTTCATCCTCGTGTCAGCGAAACCGAATTCCGTTTCTTTCGCTTTCAAAGCGGCGTCAATAACAGCTATCTGTTTTTCGGCTCGGGCGCTTATTCTGTTTTTTTCATCTTCTCTTTTGCTCAGTTCCTGCAAAAATCTTTCTCTCTCGGACTCAAACTGGCGGCGCGCGGAAAAAATTTCATCTTCAAATTTGTGACGAATCTGGGCAAGCTCCGTCTCTTTTGCCCTTGACGCCGAATTTATTACGGATTCTTTTTCGGCAAGCACTTTTTTAAGCGCTTCTATGTCATTTTCTTTCTCTTCCAGCGTTTTCGCGAGCTCCCGGGACTGACTTTCAAAGACGGCTTTAAATTCAGTAAGCTCGTTTATTCTAACGTTAAATTTTTCTATCAGTTCACTTTCTTCGCGCCGGTGCGCTGTTTTTATATCCTCTATTTCATTGAATTTTTCTTTCTGTTTCGCGAATATTTCCTCTTCCGCGAATTTAAGGCGCCTGGACCAGTCGGAATTCACTTCGTTTATCTTTTCCGATAGGCCTCTTATCTCCTCTTCGCGGACGGCTATTTCTTTTTTGTATTCCTCTTCACGCCCGGCAAGAAAAATCCTCGCCCTCTCGGCGGAAACTTTCAAGTCCTCTATTTTGGACGTAAAACCGCTTCTCTGCGAATTGAGCTCCCTTGTGAGTTCCTCAAGTTCTCTTTCCTTAAGAAGCAGCGTCTGAGCTATCCGCTCTTTTTCATCCGCTATGCGGACGAACCGCGCTTCTTCATCGTCCATGCGCTTTGCAAAATTTTTCTTTTCTTCTTCTATACGCCCTTTTAAAAACCGGGTCTGCTCAGCGTCCTGCGATGTGACGGCATCCAATTCCCTGCTTTTGGCATCCAGCGCAATACGGAAATCCGAGTTGCTTTTTTCTATCTGTTTTTGAAGAGAAAATATTTCATCTTCCTTCTGCCTTATATTCGCGGAGGATGTCTTTCTCGCGCTTTCAAGTTCGGCAGAAAGCTGCTCGGCTTTCACCTGAATTTCTTTTAAGTTATTTTCTTTTTTCTCAAGCCGCGCGGACCATTCATCTTTAAGAGAGCTCTCTCTCAAAACAGATTCCGCTCTTATGACATTTTCGGATTCTTCAAGCTCCAGAATGCGCCTTGAACGCTCCGCCAGTTCTCTCTCATATTGTTTTTGCAGCTCTTCGCGGCGGCGGATACTTTCGGATAACCTTTCGTTAAAATCTTTCTCGGCCGCGCCGTATTTTTTGGCGATATCGCTTACATCCCTGTCTTTCAACTGCGCCTGCGCGGAAAAATTAGCCCTTTCCGATTCAAGCGAAGTTGTGAGTTTTATTATTTCATCTTTCAGATCCAGAATTTTCTGATTGAGTTCGTGTTCACGGAGAATATTTTCTCCTCTTACAAGACTCGTTTCTTCCTCGGCTTTATCCAGGTCCTCATTCAGATTTTTTAATTTATCTTCCGACTGTGAGATATTTTTCTGATAAACCGATATTTTCGTTTCAAAGTCTTTTATTCTTTCTTCTTTTTCTTTTTGAGAAAGATTAAGTTTTTCTTCCTGGCTTTTATGAATAAAAGCCAGGTTTTTTTCCAAAGCCTCTATCTGCCTGAGGAGATTTTCTTCTCTCTCCACAAATTTACGGCGTTCCTGATCCTGCCCCGTGACAGCTTCGGATTCTTTGACCGCGAGTTCCGCATAAAGGGAATTCTTTTCAACTTCCCTGTTTTTAAGAAGTTCTTCCCATGTTTTTTTATCGGAAACATAATCTTCTCTGTCTTTTTCAAGCCTTAACTGCAGGTCCTGAATGCGCGAAAGCAGATTGCTCTCCCTTTCCTTAAATTCAGTGCGTAAAGCGATATTGGCGGTCGTGGCCTCAAGAAGTTTTTCCTGCTGAAGATTTCTTTCTCCTTCAAGTCTGTTTTTGAGAAATTCTATCTCGGAAAGCATATCCTGCTTAAGTTTATTAAGCGAAGCCGGTTCCTGTTTATTTTTATCCATCATAATCCCTCATTTCTGCTCGGATTTAAACGCTTCAAGGCGTGCCCGGATTGAGGAAAGCTCTTCCTCAAGAGCCCTGTTAATATCCGTTAACTCCCTGATTTCGTTATTAAACTTCATTCTTTCATCGTTAAAAGCGCTTTCCATAAGACGGGCTCTTTCGGCGAAATTATCCGCGATAATATGTTTTTCGGAGGACGCTTTTTTCTGCGCCTCCTTAATTTCTTCCCTGACTCCGGCCAGCTCGGCGCGGAGAAAGGATATTTCCTTTCCATATTCATCTTCCCTTTTTGAAATACGGCTTTCATAGTCTTTAGCTTCTCGGCGGAGACGGCCATTGAGGTCAACAATTTCATCAGATGCGGCGGCTGAGGATTCCTGACGTTTTTTTATTTCTTCCCGCAGTTTCATATCGCGCATTTTTAACTGATTCGTAAGTTCGGCAACGCTGCCATTCGCTTTACCCGCTTCATTTTCCCTGAGCAGCCGCAATTCGGATATTTTTGATTCAAGAGCTTCAATCCTGCGTTCAAAATTGTCTTTTTCCGAGGAGAATTCTTTCTCTCTGCGTTTAATTTCCTGGCGCGAATCTTTCTCATTCTGTTCAAGCTCTTTTATTCTGCTTTCAAGCCGCTCCCCGAACTCTTCTTTTTCCTTTTGACCGGAGGCGGCCGCACCCGCTTTTTCTTTTCTGAATTCTTCTTCACGCGCGAGATAGGCGTTCTCACTCTTTTTAATAGCAGCATCCATTTTTCTTATGGCGAAGTTCAATTCTTCAAGTTTCTTTTCATAAGTTTCCGCGAGGGCCGCAGTTGCCCTGTCTTTTTCAGCGAACAGTTCCATGTAATGTTTTTTCAGGTCATCTTTGGCAATCAGCGATTCTGATTTTACGCGGCCAAGCGCCTCTTTGAGCGCGGCAGCGGACAATTTAAGTTTATCCACTTCGGCGGCTTTCTCAATTCTAGCGACATCCAGCTTTTTTCCGGAGTCGGACATCTGATCTCTAAACTGCGCGCGGGCGGAGTCAAGCTCTTCTTTCAGCGCCCTGTTTTCAGATGCAATTTTCTCACGCTCCGCCATCAGAGCTTCCTCGCTCTCGCTTTTCAGGGAGCTTAATTTATTAATCTCTTCCGCCAGACGACGGATTTCAAAATCCTTCGCTTTTATCATATCGGAAAAATCGCTATTAAGTTTGTCAATCTGCCTATCGCGGTCCGAAATATCCTCCTGTTTTACGAGGAGCCTTTCGTTAAACGACTGTATAACATTTCTTTTGTCTTCCTTTTCAGCGTCAAGTTTTGCCGCAAGCTCGGCGGACTCCACCGAAAGCGCTGACACGCTCTCCCTGCTCTTTTCCAAATCTTCCGTAAGGGAGCCGAGTTTCCCGGTAAGCGCGGCTATACTGTTGTTCAGAGATTCTTTCTCGGATGCGCGCAAAGCTTCCATGCCCTCAATTTCTTTTCTATGGGCGTTGAGCGCCGAAGCATAATTTGACTCGCCCTCCCTGATTTTTTCGGACAAAATTTCTTTTTCATCCTGAAATTTCCGGGAGTTGCTCATTATGATTCGGCGGAGGTTGTCAGTTTCAAGCGCGTTTTTTTCATCTTTTTCCGCGAGTTTTCTCTGCATTTCGTCGCGCATCTGAAATAAAGCCGCTTCTTTGGATGAAATAATCTTTTGCAGTTCTTCCTCTTGGGCGCGGAAATAAACGTCTTTTCCCCTCATTTCCCCCGCGAAAGAGTCGGCCTGCTTCCTGACATTATTTTCGGATTCTTCAAGCTTTTCTTTAACCGCCTCAAGGCGCACATTAACATTCCTTTCAAGCTCTCTTTTTTCTTTTTCGGCGGCATTGGCCCGGATGTCAAAGGCTAAACGGACGGATTCCAGTTCGTTTTTTAATTCGGAAACAATTTTATCTCTATCTTCAATATCCTCCGCGCGGTTCAGTTTTTCATTGCGCAGATTCAATTCAAGAAACCCTTTCTTTTCAGAAAGTTCGGCGAATCGCGCCGCCGCTTCTTTTTCCCTTTCCTTTACAAGCAGATTAAGTTCCGCGATTTTCGCGTTCTTTATATCTTCAATCTTCCTCATATCCGCGCGAACGAGCGAAATTTCTGACTGAAGATTTTTATTAGCGTCTTCAAGGGACGCTGCCTTGATATGAAGCCCGGTCTGCGTTCGGGCGGCGGCCGTTTCCATAGAAGCCATCGCCGACTGCCTTTGAATAAGTTTTTCTTTCAGCGACGCTATTTCTTTTTCAAAAAGCTCCTGCAAATGCCTTTTTTCGTCCGCGAGAGTGAGATATTCGGCGGAAGATTTATTTTCCATTTCTCTGCTTTTTTCACGAGAGCTCCTCAGGTCTTTTTCCAGAATGCCGATTTCATTTTTCAGTTCGTCTTCTTTTGAAGCAAAATTTTCCAAAGATTTCTGAAGCGCCGTTTCCAGATGTTCCTTTGCGGCGGCCGATTCCGAAAGCGAGTTGCGAAGTTCTATCTCAACAGAACGGGAAATAGATTCTATATCCGCTATTTTGCCGTTATAACTGTCCTTAAGCGACTCATTTATTTTTTTAATCTCCGCAACACTTTTACGCAGCATTTCCGTCTCAGAAGTTTTTGACTGTATTTCTGAAGAGAGCCCCTGCACGAGGTTTTCATGTTTTTTCGTTAACTCTTCTTCTCTGCGCCTTGAAGTTAAGCGCAGTTCGTCAAGTTTTCTCCGCAGAGAATCGCCTTCAATTTTCATTTCCTCAAGCGCGTTGCCCAGAGATGATTTCCCCTCCGCGGCGCTCAAAATCGCGATTTTAAGCTTGTCTTCATATTCGGAAACCATTTTTCTGTGCTCGTCTTTCAGCGCGTTGACTGTATTTTTAAGAGCTTTTATGTTCTGCTGCGTCGTAAACTTATCGCGCTCAAATTCTCCGCGCTCCACGGCAAACTGCGAAGACAATGACAAAATTTCCTCTTTTCTCTTATCGTTGAGTTCGCGGATTTCAAGTTTGCGGGCTTCTAATTTATTTACGGAATCGTTTTCAGCGGCAGCGTAATTTTTTTTCAGAATTTCTATTTCGTCGTCTTTTCTCTGCGATTCGCTTTTTGCGGAACGCAGTTTCTGATTAAATTCCGACACAAGGCCGGATTCTATTTCAACCGTTCTTAAATTCAGTTTCTGTATAATGCTGTCTTTTTCGGCAAGTTCGCGGTCAATTTTCTTTTCGCGCTCAATGAGGCCGTATCCTTCCTGCGCGAGATTTTTTTCGCGGGAATCCAGTTCCGAAAGCCGCGCACGGTATTCCCTGTTTATTTTAGCCGTTTCTATGGACGCTCTCGCCTGAAGATATGCCCTGCTTTTTTCAAGGGATTCTATTTTAGAGCGAAGATTAGCGACTTCATCCTCGTGTTTTTTGTGCAGATTCGTGACCTGCCTTCCAAGCGCTATTTTGAAGTCTTTAAAATTATCGTTTTCTGGAATCATTTTTATCTCGCAGCGTACCCCGCCAAGGCCGTGAAACGCATTGTCTATTTATACATTAAAGAAGGCAACTTTGTCAATTTGCCGCAAAGGCTTGTGTTTAGGCAGGGGAATTTGGTAACATTGCTGTAAATTTAGTCATAGGAGGCTTGATTATGAGTGAGAAAGAGTATCACATAGCGCTGGGAAAAGGTGATGTGGGAAGGTATGCACTTCTTCCGGGAGACCCCGGGAGAACGGAAAAAATCGCGAAATATTTTGACAACGCGAAGGAAGTCGCGTATAACCGCGAATACCGGACATTTACGGGTACCGTCGACGGCATTAAAATAAGTACGACTTCAACAGGCATAGGCTGCCCTTCAACGGCCATCTGCGTAGAAGAACTTATAAAATGCGGAGTCGACACTTTCATACGTATAGGAACAGCAGGGTCGCTTCAGAAAGAAGTGGGCCTGGGTGATGTGGTAATTTCCACAGCAGCCGTGCGCGAAGAAGGGACAACGCGGCAGTATATCCCCTTAAGCTATCCCGCCGTCGCCGATTTCGGCGTGACACAGGCGCTGGTTGAAGCGGGCAACAAACTGCACATAAAATATCACACCGGCATCTCTCACTGTAAAGACGCTTTCTATACCGAAGGCGCTGACATGGACGAGCTCCCTCTGGGCGGAAACACAAGAGCCATGTGGAACGCGTGGTATAAGGGAAATGTCCTGGCCACTTCCATGGAATCGGCGGCGCTGTTTGTCGTTTCATCCATAAGAAGAGTTTACGCGGGAGAAGTGCTCGCCATAATAGGCCTCACTTACAACGACCAGCCGATTGCGAAAAAAGTGGGTGTGGACGAAGCCATAAAAATGGCCATTGAAGCGGTAAAAATTATTGAAAAAAAACGCAATTCCTGAAAACCCTGATGGTATAAATACCCCGTCAGGCATGGGGAATTAACACGCGATGAAAAAAAATAACGTCATATTCTTTTTTCTCTCGCTGGGGTTTGCTTTTTCCGTTTTCATGCTCTCTAAAAAAATAGAACTTGAAAAAACGCTTAAAACTATAGAGACGGCCGTCGATTTCAGCGACATACGCCAGCTTGCGGGAATTTCCGGAAAAAGCATTAATGAAATAATGTCCGATATTAAAGATGTCGGCGTCACCACCATAGGCATAGAAGAATCCACCATCAGGGAACTGAGCGACAGAGGCCTGATTATTCTTGCCGACGGCAGAGAGGTTGATAAATGGAAATATATTTTCAACCGCGCACCTTCTTTCCTTGAATCGCGTCAGATTGTCAACATATCGGAATACGCGTACGTCTTCACCGAGAACCCTTCTCTGGGGATGATGATAAAAAATGCCCTGCTTCTGAAACTTCCGAAGGTGTCCGTTATCGGCACTTACACAGGCCAATACTACCTGGTTATCGCACGAGTGGAGAAACTTGCGCTGGAAAACATAGGATTAGGTTTTTGGGATGAAGAAGTTAATTCCATAAAAGCCTCCGGATTCAATTATGTTTTAAGGCCCCGCCACGACTCTCTGGTAACAGACGGCTGGATTGACGCTGTTTTTGACAAGTACGCGGGTGACGAAAAATTAACCGGAATCCTCTCGTCGGGAAATAGAATTCCGGGGTCATCCGAAAAGCTCGCTGAAATATCAGGAAGGCTCAAAATACCTTTCGGTACAATAGAATTCGCCGACACCGGAGGCGCGGATGAGACGGCAAAACTGCTGGGAAAAACATTTCTTTGCTTTTCCCCAAAAGGCAAAAGCGCTTCCGCGAAAATAACAGCCTGCCTGCGGGCGTTAAGAGAAAGAAATGTGCAGCTTCTTTATATACATCCGGCGGAAGAAACTTATTCGGAATTCCTATCTTACGCGGGGGCAATCAAACGCGGTTTGATTGAAAACTCTTTCAAAAGCGGAAAATTCCAGCCTCTGCCTTTATGGAACGGCAACTTCTACGCGTTTTTTTTCATAAGCCTCGCGGTATTCGGCGGCGCTCTCTGGCTTTTATCCGTCGTAGCGAACACGGGAAATCAGTTTGAAATAGCCTATGTCGTTATTGCGCTGGCCGGGTCAGCGTTTTTTTCCTCTTTTACGTCATGGCGGCTCTTTATCGCGTTTCTGGCCACCGTGACATTTCCCGTGCTTGCCATATCCAAGACATGGCCGAAAACGGCGCTCTCTCCGCTGGTGGGCGCCCTATGGCTGTTCTTCAAAGTTTCGCTCGTTTCTCTGCTCGGCGGGATTTTTGTTTCGGCAATCCTTTCATCCACGGATTTTATGGTGAAAATAAACAGCTTCCGCGGGGTGAAACTCTCACTTATACTTCCTCTCGCTCTCGCCTTTGTTATTCTTTACGGTCGGGAAAGAAGCTATTTTTCAACAAGTCTCGGCCGGCTCTGGCACAAGCGGCTTGAGGTGAGGCATCTTTTTTTCGGTATCAGCATAACCGCTTTTCTGCTTCTTATGGTTTTAAGAAGCTCCAATAAGCTGAGTTTCATACTGCCGTTTGAAATGGAAGTGAGAGAAGCTCTTGAAAAATTCTTCTTCGCGCGCCCGCGGTTCAAGGAATTCGCGCTCGGCCATCCTCTTATGATACTTGGATTTTACTTTTACTCCATAGCTCCTAAAATAAAAAAAATACATTTCCGGCCGCTGATCATTCTCGGCCTTATCGGACAGGTGTCCATAATAAACACTTTCGCCCACACTCATTCGCCTATAGCCATATGCCTGTTCAGAACGGCGAACGGCCTGGCGCTGGGGGCGCTGCTGGGAGCGGGGCTTATCGCGGCAAACAGCTTTTTTAAATTTATAGATTTAAGTGACTAAAAGAATATTTGCTGCCGGATATTTCGGCTACGGCAATTTCGGTGACGAACTCATTCTTGATATTTTCAACCTGCGCATGAGCGGATGGCGCGTAACGCGCGTCAAGCGCATGAAAACAAAACCTTTCGCCGCGCTTATGGCGATTATCAATTCCGACGCTGTCGTTTTTCCCGGAGGGTCCATTTTCCAGGACGAGACATCATCACTGTCTCTTTTTTTTTACGCCGCTGTAATTTTCGCCGCGGCTTTAGCCGGAAAACCGGTGTTCCTGCTTGATTCTGGTCTGGAAGTAAAAAAACCGCTTAATAAAGTAATACTCCGGATGGCGTTAAAACTCGCGGCCTTTGTCAGTGTACGCGACAGCGCTTCTTTCGCCCTCGCGCGAACGCTTGGCATAAAACCTCTTAAAAGCGCCGACTGCGCTTTTTCGCTTGAAAACATTGTCAGCCGCGGACTTTTTCCGCCGAAGACAATAGGCGTTATACCACGCGGAAACGGTATTCGCGGGACATTTCAAAAAGCGATTGAGCTATGCGGAAAAAAATATCCAGAGGCGGAATTTAAATTCGCTGTTTTAAGCGGGAAAGATTTGCCTTTGGCAAAAGAGCTCGGACGCGTGCGCGGATTACAACCCCTCATTATAAAGAATCGGAACCACATGGAAAAATTTTTCGGGGAATGTGATTTTTTTATTCTCGCTCCTTTTCACGCGCTGGTAATCGGAGCCTCCTCCGGCGCAAAATTTGCCGCGATTGCATATTCCGTTAAGGTGACGAATTTCCTGACGGACATGGGAATGGAATCCTGCATTTTTCCGGGCGATGAATCCATGAATTTTTTAGAAAATGGAAAAAATCAAGCGCGACGGATGCGCATCGCAGAAGAATGCGCTTTCCAAATCTTTCTAAATTTATTAAAAGATAAGCTGAAATTATGAAACTTCTTATTAAAGCTGATAACCTCTGGCTGGAAAACAGCCGCTCGGTCGTTTTTAAAAACGCACATATTGAAATAAAAGCTGGCGAATTTATCTGGCTGGAAGGCGCTCAAGCCTCCGGCAAGAGCATGCTTATGGGCATTCTGAGCCAAAAAAGAAAGCCCTCGAAAGGCATCATCTCATCCTCCCTCAGGGCTCCGCTGTGCAACTCAAAATGCACCCTTCTTGAAAACGAAAGCGTTAAAAATAATATAAAGGCCGTTCTACCGGAAAAGCCTTTGGACGACGCCGCGTTCACGGTGACGGAACTTTTAAAAAGCATGAATCTTTTCTCGCTCCGGAATGTGCCGGCGCGCGATCTTTCCCGCGGGCAGAGACAAATGCTGAATCTGACGACATTTCTCGCCCTTGACACGGAAATACTTTTGTTTGACGATCCTATGTCGGCGCTGGATAACGAATCACGGGTACTCTTTATACAGGCCGCCGATAAAAAACACAGGCAGGGAGCGGCCATTGTCATATCAAGCACGCTTCCGTGCCCCGGCATCTGCCCCTCCGGAACCAGGCATTTTCTTCTTAAAAATGGACAACTCAGCGAAGAATAAACTAAAAGCGCTGGCAGCTCACACGCTTTTTCTGACATGCGCGGGAGCGCTTCTTATGTTCCGGGCGTCATCCGGAACATATTTTGAAAAAATCAGGCGCAGCATATTTATAACAGCCTACACCGAATGCCGCGGTGAAGAGGAGCTGGATGCTCTCAAAAATAAAATAGAAGCCGTTGAAGGCGTTAAAAAAACTGTTATTCTGACGGAAGATGAAGTATTCACGGCGCTTGAGGGCTCGCTCACGAAAAAGGACATTCTGCTTTCAATCGGGAACATAAAAATTCCTTCGCTGTGTAAAATTTATCCATACACTCTCAACTACGAAAAACTCAGAAAAATTTCAGATACTATAAGCGCTTTCAGTGAAATTAAATATTCCGATACCGGGGGCAAAGCCGTAAAAGGGCTGTTTATCTTCGCCGAGGATTTCCAAAAAGCCGTCATTTTTATAACAGCTCTGCTTCTGTTGGGTGTGTTATCGTCGGCTCTCGCCGCCGCTAAATCAATGAAATATCTTTCGGAAAGATTCCATTTTCTATCCGAAAGAGGCATTGCGCCAAAAAACATTGTTCTCCAATACGCCGTTGAAATGTTTCTGATTCCCCTGACTTCCTTAATTGTCTCAATCCTTATACTGCTTGCTTTTCGGCAGTCAAACTGCGGAAACATTATAACTTTCCTTACTGCGCCGCAGATTATTCTGCTTATAGGCCTTTCCGCTCTTCCGGCGGCCGCCAGAGCGGCGGCCAGGCTCATAAAAAGTGCCTGATTTCGGACATAGAGGGGACTGCCCCCATTACGGACTAAGCCGTAGATTGGGACTGTCCCTGTTCGCGCTTCTAATTATTTTATCTGTTTCATCCTTCGCTTCAACTCTGGATTTAAAGATGGACAAAATTGAAAAAGATATCCAAAGCAGCAATAACGATTTCACGGCTATAACGGAAGAAATAATCAGGATTTCCGCTCAAATTGACGAACTCTCCCAAAAAAAGAAATCCGCCGCCGTAAAAATAGAAGAGGTTACAAAAAATATCCGTAATCTCACGCAGAAAATAAATAAACTGAACACTGATTATCAAACGCGCAGAAATAACCTTAGCTCTCTGATTGCCGAACTTGAACAAACAAATTTTCAAAGCCGCGCCGGCAGGAGCTTCACCGAAGAAAACGCAGCCGTTATAAAAAAACTTTGCGCCGCGGATGTTCTCTCCTCTGATCTTCTTATGGAGGATTTTGAAGAAGGCAGCAAAGTGAGAATAAAATCTTTCATCTTGTGCGATTTAATAATGAAAGTGAACGCTTTTGTGGAGTCCTGCTCCGTTAAACAGCGGGCACTGACGGAGAAAAAAAAAGACGTGGAAGAAAAAATAGAAGAACTTGAAGTAGCGCTTGGTGAATTCACGGGAAAAATCGCTTCAAATAAAAAAATACAGTTGAGCTATAAAAAATCGCTGGAAGAACTCGGCGAGCAAGGCAAAAAACTAAGCGCGGATCTTGCGGAAAAAGAAATAAGCAAAAAAGAAATAGACGCGCTGCTGGAAACTTTTATGAAAAAGAAAAAAGACCTGCTCGTTGAAAAGAAAAAAGAGCAGGAACTGGCGGCGCTGCGCGGAATAATGCCCATGCCTGTTGAAGGCGACATCATAAGCGGCTTCGGCAAACAGAAACATCCTCTGCTTGATACCTATATAATCCACAGGGGAATTAAAATAGAAGCGTCAACCGAATGCGTTAAAAGCGTAAAAAACGGAACGGTTTCTTTTTCCGGATACTTCAAGGGTTATGGAAAAACTGTTATTATAGAACACGGCGGTGGCTTTTACACCGTGACGTCGGGATTTGATAAGATAGATATAGAAAAGGGCGACAGCGTGGAAACATCCTCTAAAATAGGGAGCGTTCTACGCGGGGAAACCGTGTATTTTGAAATAAGGATAAACGGCGTGCCTGAAAATCCGGCCATGTGGCTGCGAAAGTAGCAAGGAGTAATTTATGAAAAAATTTTCAGCTTTTCTGCTCGCGTTTTTTCTCGGGGCGATGGCGTGGGGCGCGACCAAAACGGATTACGAGGATATGCGGCTTTTCAACGACGTGCTTTCTCTCATAGAAAGTAACTATGTGGAGGAAAAAGATTCTTCCGAACTGCTTGACGGTGCGATAAACGGCATGATCAAAAAACTTGATCCTTTTTCTCAGTTTATGAAACCGGACGCGGCCAAACTCATGAAAAGTGAAACACAGGGTTTTTTCGGAGGCTTAGGTATAAAAATCACCATACGCGAAAACTGGCTGACCGTAATCACCCCCATGCCCGGAACGCCGGCGTTCCGGCAGGGAATACTCCCCGGCGATAAAATAATCAAAATAGACGGAGAGAGCACGGAAGGCATAGATGTCATGGGCGCCGTAACAAAGCTCCGCGGCAAACCGGGAACGAAGGTGATAATCACCATAGCCCGGGATAAAGAAACTCAGGATGTTACAATCACGCGCGAAGAAATAAAAATAGAAAGCGTTCCTGAAGGCAAATCCAAAATGCTCAATGACGGAATCGGGTATATACGGGTGACAGAATTCAATGAAAAAACTCCCGCCGATTTTGCCAAAATTTATGCCGAATTTGAAAAAGCCGGGATGAAATCTCTGATACTTGATCTCAGAAATAATCCAGGGGGCCTTCTCACCTCGGCGGTTGAAGTGTCAAAGCATTTCCTGGAAAAGGACCAGTTGGTTGTTTACACAAAAGGACGCAGAGCGAATTCGGACTTTAAATTCTTCGCGGAGAAAACTCTTCATAAAAAAATACCTCTGGTTGTTCTGGTAAATCACGGGTCGGCATCGGGAGCGGAAATCGTCGCGGGAGCTGTAAAAGACTGGAACAGAGGCGTACTTCTGGGAGAGAAAACTTTTGGAAAAGGTTCGGTGCAGAGCCTGATAAACCTTTCCGACGGCTCGGAACTCCGCCTGACAACAGCGAAATACTATACACCTTCCGGCATCTGCATACACGAAAAAGGCATTGAGCCCGATATTGCCGTAGTGCTTTCCCGAGAAGAAAGCATACAATTAATGCAGCAGTCCGAGAAAATTTACGGCTTACCCGAAAAAGGAAAAGAAGAAGCAGCAAAAGAAAAAATAAGCGACAGGCAGCTCGACCGGGCAAAAGAAATTCTTTTTGCCGAAATGAAATTCTCAGGCAGTTTGCCGCCTGCGGAAATTTCTAAAAATTGATGGCAAAGCGCAAAAAAAGCAAACGAATTCCGGCGCTGCTGGTTTTAGCGGCAATAATCGCGGGCTTCTTCGCGCTGCTTATTTCAAAAATAGAAAACCGTGTAAGCGACTGCCTGAAGATTGAACAAAACATCAATAACGTCCTTTTAACGGCGGGGGTTCCTGAGAAAAACATAATTTCCTGGCGGGAAGAAAAGAAAAAAAATCTGGTGGAATGGCTTAAAATCAGCAAAGAAATACGCCTGAAAAAATCTCTGTGGCCTATTTTCAGCGCAAAGAACATTCTGGGGGACATCAATTCCGGCGAAAAATATATTCTCGTTTCCAAAGACACGGAATCGGGCCTTGAGCGGCGCATAGAAATTTTAAGAGACGGAAATCTTTATTGCCTCGTAATTCTCAGCGACCGCACGGAGGTTAAGGCGGCCAAATTATGCATAGTGATAGACGATTGCGGGGGGAGCAAAAAAAAACTCATCCGGTTTACGCAGCTTAATCTTCCTCTGACATATGCCATACTTCCCTATCAAAAGTACAGCCGCGAAATAGCCGAATCATTATCCCGAAGCGGGTTTGACACTCTGCTTCACATGCCCATGGAGCCCCATAAAGCGGATATGAAAGCTCTTGGAAAAGGAGCTTTATCCGTTAGTATGACCGCGCGTGAAATCATGGAAAAAACCGCCGCGGCTTTAAGCAGGGTGCCGGGGGTGAAAGGAGTAAACAACCATATGGGCTCACTTTTTACGGAAGACAGCGAAAAGATGAAAGCCATTATGTCTGTCTTAAAAAAAGAAAATCTTTTTTTCCTGGATTCGGCCACTTCCCCGAAAAGCGTGTGCAAAAAAACGGCGGAAGCGGCAAAAGTAAAATGTCTGCGTAACAATGTATTTCTTGACAACATAGATTCTCCGGAAGAAATCAGGCGCCGGATGCGTCAGGCGGCGGCTATAGCCCGTGAAAAAGGTAGCGCTATAGCTATAGCTCACTCCACGCGAAAACACACCGCGGCGGCGATTGCGGAAATAGCGCGGGAACTGGACGATGTGGAAATAGTGCCTCTTTCCGCGCTTATGGATAAAATTTAATGCTTGTTCTCGGAATAGAAACTTCCTGCGACGAAACAGCCTGCGCGATAGTACGAGACGGTAAAAAAATCTGCTCCGAAGTTGTGGTCACACAGATACCTTATCACCGCAGATTCGGGGGTGTCGTGCCCGAAATAGCTTCAAGACGCCATCTTGAGGCCATAAATTCCGTTGTGGAAGAAGCGCTGTTTAAAAGCGGCTTTGAAATGAGCCACATAGACAGGTTTGCCGTCACCGTCGGCCCGGGACTTACCGGCTCCCTGATAGTGGGAATCACGGCGGCAAGAGCGCTGGGAGAAATATACGATAAACCCGTTTTCGGTGTGAATCACATACTCGCTCACCTTTCGGTCAATTTTCTCAGCGCTGACATAAGCCTTCCCTACATAGGCCTGACCGCTTCCGGCGGACACTGCGATCTTGTTTTCGCCAAAAGCCATGACGAATTTGAACTGCTCGCAAAAACCAGAGACGACGCTCCGGGAGAAGCTTTTGATAAAACGGCTAAAATGCTCGGATTCCCGTATCCCGGAGGCGCCGAAATTGAGAAAATAGCGCTCGGCGGAAATGAACATGCCGTTAAATTTCCCGTACCGCGGTTCAAAGACGGTTCCGAAGATTTTTCATTCTCTGGAATTAAAACTTTTGTTAAAAACCTTATATCCAAAACTGACAAAAAAAAATTGCCGGATCTCGCGGCTTCTTTTCAAAAAAGCATCGCGACTATATTCGCTGACAAAATAATTGCGGCCGCTAAAAAGAAACGCTGCCAGCGCGTCCTGGTCGCCGGCGGCGTAATGGCAAATAGCTTCATAACCGCTCATCTTGAGGAAGAGTGCGTAAAAAATTCTCTGCAGCTATTCTACCCAAAAGCGCAACTGTGCACCGACAACGCCTGCATGGTGGCATGCCGGGGTTTCTGGCAGAAAAAATCCTTACCTCTAAGGCCCGAGCCGGATCTCAAGATATGAAAAAATCTCATCTAATCTCCGTTATACTTGCCGCCGGAAAAGGCACCCGTATGAAATCCAGCCTGCCGAAAGTGCTTCACAAAATCGCCGGAAAAACTATGATCGAGCGCATATACACGGAAACAAAAATCGTGTCGAATGATATAATATTCGTTATCGGGTCCGGCAAAGTGGAAAAACACATTTCTGAATACAAAAACTGCAGAAGCGTATACCAGAGAAAAAAACTCGGCACTGCCGACGCTCTCGCTAAAGTTAAAAAATTGACAGGTTCATCTTCCTGCCGGCTTCTGGTTGTGCCCGGCGATGTGCCGATGCTCCGGTCATCCGATCTCAAACATCTGATAGACTTTGACCTCTCAAACGCCAATGATATCAGTATTCTAAGCGCTTCTGCCGATAACCCTTTTGGCTACGGTCGGATTATCAAAAAAAACGGGAAAGTGATCGAAATAAGAGAGGAGCTTGACGCTTCAGCGGCGGAAAAACGCATAAAAATTATAAATAGCGGTATTTATATATTCCGAGCGCCCGCCATATACGCTTTGCTGGCAAAAATAAAGCCCAACCCTTTAAAAAAAGAGTTTTACCTTACCGACGTCATAAAAATAGCCGCGGCAGCGGGATTGAAAATAAAAAATCTGAACGCTGACGGGGATTCTTTGTTGATGGGAATAAATTCGCAAAATGATCTTTCGCTGGCTGAAAAAGAATGGAAAAAGAATAAGGAGAAATAAAAATGAAAAAAAATCACAATCTCGCAGTTTTTTCGGGCGGTTCAAATCCCGCGCTTTCATCTCATATCTGTAAATACCTGAAAATTGCCGCCGGCAAAATTGACATCAGCTCTTTTCAGGACGGGGAATGCTCTGTAAAAATAGGAGCGAATGTCCGGGGAAAAGACGTCTTCATTATTCAGGGCACATGCCCTCCTGTCAACGACAATCTTATGATTCTTTTGACAATAATAGACGCTCTGAAAAGAGCTTCCGCAAAAAGAATAACCGCCGTGATGCCTTATTACGGTTACGCGCGGCAGGACAGAAAGGTTGAGCCAAGGGTGCCGATAACAGCTAAGCTCGTGGCTAATCTGCTGACGGCGGCCGGAGCTGATAGAATTCTGACCCTTGAACTGCACGCGGGGCAAATACAGGGTTTCTTTTATATTCCTGTTGACAATCTGTATCCCTCGGTTGTTTTTGTTGAAAAAATAAGGAAGATGAAACTGAAAAACAGCATTGTCGTCTCTCCCGACGCAGGAGGAGTTGACAGAGCAAGATCTCTGGCAAAACACATAAAAGCGGATCTGGCTATCGTTGATAAACGCCGGCCCGGCCCGAATAAAGCCAAAATTCTCAACATCATCGGCAATGTAAAAGGAAAAACCTGCTTAATCTACGATGACATTATAGATACCGCCGGCACCGCGGCGGGCGTGGCGAGCGCCCTCAAAAAAAAGGGTGCGAAAAAAGTGTATCTTCTCGGATGCCACGCCGTCCTTTCAGGCAATGCCGTGGCTAAACTGGAAAAATCTCCCGTGGAAAAAGTCATTGTCACCAATTCCATCCCGGTGAAAACAACCTCAAAAAAAATTGAATATCTTTCGGTGGGAAAACTTTTCTCTCAGGCAATTAACTGCATCCACCACGAGACTTCCCTCTCAAACCTGTTCAAGCTGAAAAAATAAATTGCCTGATGCAGAATAAAACACATCTTCAGGAGCGGAATTCGGAATTCTGGAAGGCCACGGGATTCATAATATGGGGATTTATCGTAGCTATCAATTTTCTCCCCGGGCAAATCGGCTTAATATCAAATTTGTCTCAGGCGCTTGATTTCAGCTCCAAAATTTCGGGTACTGTCGCACCCAATATTTTAATCGTTTTATTCCGCCATATTTTAACATTTGCTTCCGGCTTTGCCATTATAGCCGCAGGATACGGATTCGGAAAATTTTTGTTTCAAAAATTACTGAAAAATTTTAAACCGGGGAATGTTTTTTTATATCATTTCGGCTTCGGGCAAGGCGCCTTGATTTTTTTTCTGCTTTTTTTCGGTTATCTCGGACTGCTTTATAAAAGTGTAATTTACTGTATTATCCTTGCGGGGCTTCTGCTTTGTTTTTCTTCAAAAAATGAAATAAATTTCAGCGGCTCTAAAGTGGGAAAATTTTCTTTTTTTGAAAAAACGCTGTTTTTTATACTTATCTTTTCGGCCGCGGTAAATCTGATGGGGTCGCTTATTCCCGAAACTTATTTCGATTCGCTTGTCTATCATCTTTCTATCCCGAGATGGTGGCTGTTACATCACAAAATCGCGATAGCTCCTTATGTCAATCAAACATACTATCCTCTAAACATGGAAGTTCTGTTTACGGCGGCTATTTCATTTTCAAATTCTTCCGGGGCAAAAATGATAAACTGGTTTTTCGCCTTAGCCACTTGCGTTTTAATTTATGAAACAGCGTTTTCATTAACCAGAAAAAGGGGAATTTCAATTTTTTCGGCCGTGCTTTATTACACAACTCCGCTTCTTATGATGCAGACATGGAGAACAGGAAATGAAATAGGCCAGGGTTTGTGGGAAATTTTGATGATATTTAACATGCTCCGATATTTCAAAAGCGAGAAAAAGATTTATCTTATTTTGGCCGGCGCTGCTATGGGGCTTTCTCTCGGAGCCAAACATCCGGCGATGATGTCTTTGCTTTCGGTTACGGGAGCTTTTTGGCTGTGGAATATTTTTAAAATTAAACTACCGTTGAAAGCAATCTTAAAAAAATATACGCTATTTCTGGCTTTCACTGTATTAACGGCGGGCCCCTGGTATATGAAAACTTTTATAGCGACCGGTAATCCCCTTTTCCCTCAATTCGCGGGAAAAATTTCGGATTTCCGCGGAGAATTACGCGAAAATTTCGGAAACTTTACAACAGATCAGCCGGCAATAACACATCCTAAAAATATTGCAACTGCTTTATGGGATGTCACTATGGGCAAGCATCAGGGGGCCTTCCCCGGAGCGGTTTACCTGATTCTTGCAATTCTTCTTTTGATTAAAAAACCCCTGAACAATGAAACTAAGTTCCTGCTCTTTTATCTCATACCATACACCTTTCTCTGGATAACTGTCGGAGGGGCTTATTTGAGGCGATTCCTGCCCGGCCTTACTTCTACGGCAGTGCTTCTCGGGACATATCTCGCCGCTATTGACAACAGCGATAACGGCTTAAAAAGTTTTGTGAAAACATTCATGGCTTTATTAATGTTATTCAATGTTTATTTTTCCTTTGTGATGGTGGTCGGGGGTCACGGAGCCCTAAATTTTCTGATGGCAAAAGAAGATGAATACACTTATATCCGGCGGCCCCGTATGGCCCATCCTAAATACGGAGGCGAAGTTTTCCGTTATATAAACACAGAGCTGGCGGCCTCTGCCGTAATTCTTTTTATATCCGAGACAAGACCTTTTTATGCGGAAAGGGATTTTATCTGGACTACTGCCGTCATGGGAAAAAATCCTATCGTCGAATGGTCAAACAGCAGCGAGTCCGCTCAACAACTTTACGAAAAATTAAAAGAGCATAAAGTCTCTCATCTTTTTTTCAGCCTGGCAGAATATCATCGGCTGAAAGGTTATAACATGTTTTACTGGTCGGAAAACGGGAGGGAAGTTTTCAAAACTTTTTGGGAACGCTATATAGCGCTTGAATATCAGTCGGATTACT
Organism: bacterium; assembly: GCA_013791675.1. Taxonomy (GTDB): domain Bacteria; phylum CG03; class CG03; order CG03; family CG03; genus CG03. Next base: position 22,041 of record VMTI01000023.1, read on the forward strand.
CATACCTTTACAGAATCACGGAAGAAAAACACATCCTGCCGAAGAACCTGATTCTGGAAGATACAGCGATAAGATGATAAAAATCATTAACGGCAAAATGATTGGGACGGCGCCGGCGGCCATGAGTTACATCGCCGGGCGCGGCATAATAGGCGGTATTATTATGCCTCTAACGCGCTATTTGAGATACATTAACGTGCGAAAATACATCTGCCCTGCTGAACGCTTATTGGATATAGGCTGCGGAGACTGTTATTTTCTGAAAAAAATTGAATGCTCTGAAAAATACGGTATGGATAAATTGATGGGCGAGGAAATTACAAATTGCCTTAATTTTCCCGATAATTATTTTGATTATGTTACAATGCTGGCCGTCATTGAACATGTCAAAAATCCGGATGAGCTTATAGGCGAAATTCACAGAGTGCTAAAGCCCGGCGGAAAATTCATATTTACAACACCAAGAAAATCCGCCGAAAATTTCATCAAACTATATGCAAAAAATATAGAAAACGAACATGAAACATATTTCGATTACCCAAAAGTTGAAAAAATGGTTGCGGGAATTTTCCGCATATCCGGATTTAACACTTTTATATTTGGTATGAACCAGGCGTTTGCGCTGGAAAAAATTTAACGCTTATCCTTTTCTACTTCTCTGCAGGCGC
>VMTI01000191.1 GCA_013791675.1 bacterium
ACCACTGGCGTCAAAGCTTCATCCGATCAGAGCCGTGACGGTTCTTATTCCTGCAAATTTGAAAACCCGACGAGCGCTTTCAGCGGCAGGACTATCAAAAGCTCTTCTTTGATAAATCTGGTCACCGCCACCGACAGTTACGCTCCTTCGGATAATTACGCGTTTACGTTGAGTGCCTATTTTTATGTCGCTAACGAAGCCGCCGCAGGCGAAATAGAACACACGAATATACAGCTCTATGTTAAATGGTATAATTCTTCGCTTGTTGATCTCGGCAAAGATACCGGACTGCTCTCGGGAGAAAAACTCAGCAGTTTTGATTGGTGGTATAAGGTAGATGTGGAAAATATGGCAGCTCCGGCCGGCGCCGTGTACGCCGCGGTTTACATAGCCGTTAAGGAAAGCGTCAATAACAATAACGATGTTTATGTGGACGCCGTCAAGTTTTCATATGACACGCTTCCTCCTTATCTGAAAACAATAGGGCTTAAAACTTTTAATCCTGATACGGACGCGCCGCTCAAAGTATTTTTCCCTTATTCCACACCGGCGGGAAAACCATCCGCGTGCAGAATAGTTTTTAATTTGCCGGCCACGCCCGTTACGGAGCAGAGGGTTAATATCCTTATTTTTGATGTGAAGGGCCGCCTTGTCAGAACAATTGTCAGAGGCGAATTATTCTCATCGCAGCGTTATGATTATCCGTGGGACGGAAGGGATGTCAATCAGCAGTTCCTGCCCTGCGGGATGTATATAATTTCAGTGGAAGTCGCCGATCAGGACACCGGCGGCGTGGTAAAAGAGCAGACGGTTGTGGCGATAGGGCGTAAACTATGAAAAAGTATTGGCAGGTAAATCGCACCGCTACTGCCGTTTTATTTATCATCTTTAGTTTTTCATTTTTAATGCCGCACAAGGCGTATGCCTCATTTGAGGATAAGCCGCTTGCGGCGCGCCCGGCGGCGCTGGGCGGCGCCTACACGGCCCTGTCAAATGATTACAGCGCTCCCTTTTTTAATCCCGCGGGCCTTAACCTTCTGAGCGCCGCGGCTTTGACTTTTTCGCAAACCGCTCTTTACGGGGAATCCGACCTTGCGCACAGCGGAGCGGGTTTTATGCTTCCCACAAAATCGGCGGGGTCTTTCGCTTTTAATTATGTTACCTTCGGCGCGTCGTATTATAAGGAAAGCGAGATGATATTTACGCAAAGTTTTATGCTTATTCCGGGGGCTTATTTCGGCTACAATATCAGGCGTCTCGGACTTGATATAGAAGGCGGCGGTAAGGCCTCCGCTCTTTCTTTTGACGCCGGGGCGCTGGGCGCGATATCCCCGAAACTTTCCATCGGCGTTTTTTCAAGAGGCCTCAACAGGCCCGAGATAGCGTCGGAAGATATCTACCGGGATTTGACGGGGAGCGTCTGCTATCGTCCTTTCAGCGGACTGCTGACAATTCTTGATTGGAATATGCCCGTTGACAGAGAGGATGATATTATTAAGCTCGGCGCCGAAATAAATGTTATTCCGGCATTCTGTGTGAGATTCGGAGTGCAGAACGACCCTCAAAGAGCTTCTTTCGGATTCGGCATTATGCTCAACCGCATAGATTTTGATTACGCTTTTCTTGCTCACGAGACGCTTAACAATCAGCATCTTTTTACGGTGTCTCTCAGGTGGGGAGAGAAGAGGGAGTCAGCGGCGCCGACGGAATACTATAAAAAAGCCAAAAAGCAGAAGCGCATAACCGTTGCGCCTGTAAAAGGCGAAAAGCCGGCAGAGCTTACCGATATCAATATAGCGGAGGTTGCCGATTTTGACGCGCTGCCCGGCATAGGAAAGGTGACGGCGGTGCGAATTGTTGATTACAGAAATAATAACGGGCCTTTCACCGTCAAAGAAGACCTTATGAAAACCCCCCGTTTTACCAAAAAGCAGTTTGACAAGATAAAAGATTACATAACGGTCGGAACGCCTTCCTCAAAACCCGAAGCCGTTGAATACGCGCCGCCCGTTCAAACGGAAAAAATAACAACAGAGCCTGAAGAAAAAATGTCTTCCGAGGACGCCGAGAAGCTGAAAAAACAGTATTATTTCAAAGGGCTGAAACTTTATCAGGCCAAGAAATTTGCTCAGGCAATAAGTGAGTTTGAGAAAATACTTAAAATAGATCCGACTCATCCGCAGTCGCTGCGTATTATTGAAAAATGCAAAAAAGATATGGGGAAATAAAGGGGACGGTTGCTATTGACTCAAGAAAGTTTAATCCTGCCAATAGGAACCGTCCCCATTGAAAAATGGCAGATGAGGAATTATCTGAAATATTTATTCTTGATTGCTTTTTCCGCCGTCTTTTTAACGACGCCGGCGCACAGTGACATTTCAGACAAGGATCTTGAAGACATATACGACGAGGTCGTTGAGGATGTCGCCGACGAAAAAATAGGCTTTGAGGAACTTGATACCGAGGAACTTGAAGATTTCAGAACAAATCCGCTTGACCTTAATTCCGTAAACAGGCCGGACCTTATGAAGCTTCCCATACCGCCGCAGGTGGTGGTGGAGATAATCCGCTACCGTGTCCGGCGCGGAGGGTTCAGGGAAGTGGAGGAGCTTAAAGATGTGCCCGGAATGACCGATGCGATATACAGGGTGATAAGGCCGTTTTTGACGGTTTATACGGAAGAAGAAAAAGAAATTATGAAAGGTGATCTCAGGATTACGCAGAGATTGACCGCGCCTTTTTCCGATAAGCAGTTTGAGGCGCCGGAAAATTTTCACTACCCTGAATATATGATGAGCCGGCTGAGATTTTTTTACGGCACCAATATGGAAATATCTTTTTCACTGAAAAGAGACGCGTGGGGGCAGGGTTTTAACTGGGAAAACACGCGGAGATATTACCTTGTGAGCAATTATCTTTACGCTAAGGGCTATATGGGTTTTGACACTTTTGTTCTCGGCGCTTTCAAACTCAACTTTGAACGCGGCCTCGGACTCGGTTCTCTGGCAAAGACAATTTCAGCCGTAGGCCGCGAAAAAAAAGGAGTGGAACCCTACAGGTCGTCAAGCAAAAACGCGGGTTTTTACGGAATAGCCGTTCAGAAAAATTTGCCGTATATGACATGGGCGGCTTTTTATTCGGATAAATGGCTCACGGCCAAACTCAATCCCGACGGCACGGCCAAGTCTGTTCCCTCAAGCGTGAGTTTCGCTTATAACAATCAGGATAAATTTAATCTCATTAATAACATGGACGACAAGAGCTGCGGCCTTTATGTGTCTTTCCCGCTGCCCAATTATGAGTTTCATTTCATCGGATATCATGAGAAATTCAGTCCCGAAATTATGCCGGTGGAAAGAACAGACGAATGGATGGAAGAAGAAGACTTTGCCTCGTGGGACGAGACGGATATCAAGTATGTGCGTTATAAATTTTCCGGCGCCAGAAATGATATTTTTTCAGGGGGTGTCAAGACTTCGCAGGGCAACGCGAAATTTTTCCTTGATTACGCTCTCTCAATTCATGACGCGTACGCGAGCAATGTGGATAAAACAAAAGAGAGGGAAAAGGCTAAGGCATTTCAGTTTGCCGGCGTTTACAGTTTTTCCTACACGACACTGCTTACGGGATTTCAGCGCTTTGACGCCGATTATTACAACTATCATGTCTCGGGCGATAATCCTGTGGAAAAAATGTTTTCAGAAGTGACAACAAAGTCAAAAGGCCTGCAATTAAAATGGGCGGGGGAGATATGGCGAGAGATCAATCCGCTCAAAGAAATAACGCTCAAAAATTTTTATAAGACATATCTGCAGGGGCAGTATCCTGTGACAAAAAAGTTTAAGATACTGTGCCGCTACACAATCCAGAATGAAGACGAGAAGATGAAAATGTACGATACCAGCGATTATTATCAGATACCCAAAGAGATGGACCAGGCGCGTTTGCAGCTGACATGGAGCCCGACGAGCGATGTGAGAATCAAGTGGCAGTATGACACTAAGAAAATGATAGAAGATAATCACTGGATGTGGGTTGACAGTGCGTCTTCCGCTGAACTCAAATACAGGTTCTCAAAAAGTTTCCAGGTGGTTTCCAAGGTCAAATATGATAAAGGCCCCGGCGCCGGAAAGAACAAATACACGCTTATATCCATAAGCCCGAAGATGAAATTCTCAAAAAATTCAAGCGTGTCAATGAAATATGAGAGAAAAATGTATCACTACCCGCCGGAATTTTATATGCCCGAATACGGCACTTATGATTATACCGACGGCACTTATGAATATAGCGGAGAGGATGTGATGAACGATACCACGGAGAAATTTGAAGTGCAATACACTTTTAAATTTTAAATTATGGGGGGAATTATGAAAAAAACAATAAAAATTTTAATCCCGGCGCTGGCGCTGGCATTGGTTGTTCCGGCGGGAGCTTTTACCAATCTGGGGCTTCTCTATATGGGAGACCCCGTGTATTCCGGCGGCGCGAAATCGCTTTCTCTGGGGTTAACATCTGTCTCATCGGCGAGGAACGCTTCCTGCGTTTTCTCCAACGCCGCGGCGATGTCGGCTTTTGAGGGAAACAGGTTTTTCTTTTCTCTCCCTATTGTTTCGCTCTCGGAAAGAATAATTCCAGACAATGACTGGTCGGGAGACAACGGCGGCTCGTATTATAATTCCAATTTTTATTTTGATATTCCGGAAGCCGCGTTCGTTTTCGCTTTCA
>VMTI01000047.1 GCA_013791675.1 bacterium
GCTGCTGAATAAAAATACGACAAAATATTATCAATTGGGTTCCGGCTGGGTGATATCAAGATATTGGAATAACGTTTCAACCTCGGCGCTGCCGGCATGGTCATACAGCAGGCCTGCGCTTGTATCAGATAATGTCTTCGAACTTGTCGCAAGATCCCTTGACGCCGGCGGTAATCAGGAAATCACTTATTCAACGGTTACTTTCACATATGATGAAACAGGGCCTTCGTCGGAGGTGATAATTCCCGGCGACGGTGTTTTAATAAATTCCCTGCCCCAGATAGAGGGCACAAGCTATGATAAAACATCGGGTGTGCAGAAAGTTGAACTTTATATACACGATTTTGTTCAGGGAAGATATTGGGACGGTTCCGCTTTTATTTCAACGACGACTGTCAAATGGGTGCAGGCGGATGATACCGTCTGGAAATATACCGGCATAACCGGCGCTAACTGGATTTCAAACGGTGACACGCAGTATAGAATTCGCCCTCGCGCGAGGGATAACGTCGGCAATATGGGCGTTCTCGGCTCTACCCATACATTCACTTTTGATGTGACACAGCCTGAGTCAAGAATTACAAAACCGGTCTTCGACGGTGTCCATTTGAATGTTCTCTCAAGCATTGACGGCACCGCCTACGACGTGACCGCCGGAATTGACAAAATCTATTTAAAAATAAAGAGAAGAACGGACAATTACACATGGGCGGGTTCGTCTTTTACTGTCGAGAACAGTTGGGTTCCTGCGTCGGAACTAACGCCTGACGCCACGAAATGGACTTACACTTCGCTTCCCAGCTGGGTAAGCGGGTCTTCCTATACGTTGAATATCCAGTCGCTGGATTTTTCAACAAACTGGGAAACGGATTTTACGACCAAGACATTTGTGTGGGATACGACGGGTCCCGAGACGGCTGTAACCGCGCCCGTTGGAGCCAATCTTTATGCGCCGGGTCAGATAACCGGCACAGCATCCGACGCGGTGGGTTCCGTGGCGCTAGTTGAGCTGCGAATAAAAAGAATTTCCGACGCAAAATATTGGAATCCTGTTGCCGGCTCTTCATGGACTGCCGCCGACACATGGTTTGACCCCGGCAATATCAGCTGGTTTTATAATGCAGGGTCATGGAATTGGGCGAAAGACAATCAGTACAGCGTTGAATGCCGCGGCACCGATGAACTCGGAAACGTTGAAATTGCTCCGTACGATAAAAAAACTTTTAAGATTGACCAGGATGCTCCGTCCTCGGGAATGACAAAACCCGTACATAATTATAGATATTATGCGCTTAATGAAATAAAGGGCACATCGGCAGACCCCGGAAGCTATCCGACACTTGTGGCTAGAACCATGGTGGCAATAAAACACGGCACCCTTTATCTGCAGAGCGACAAATTATCATGGGGCGCGGGCATTTCTTCTTTTACCGCGACGGGTACCCCGTGGACGGTGACGCTTAACACAAACGCCTGGACGAACGGTGAAACCTACACTGTTCTGACGAGAGCTTATGATAACACCGGAAATGCCGAAGCGGAAGGAAGCCCCGACGCGGCAAACGCCAAAAATTTCATATCAGACAAAACAAAACCGCAATCATTGATTGTCAATCCCGTTCACAAAGTCAACAACTATGACAATTTGTCCCAGCTTCCGAGAATAGACGGAACGGCCTTTGACGCCTTTACCGTGAGCGAGGTAAGAATTTCCGTTAAAAAGATTTTGGGTAATAAGTACTGGGTAGGCGCGGACTGGGGCGATCCCGACATCTGGTTTCCCGCGAATTTGTCATCGGGCGCCACTTACTGGTGGTATGACAGTGTTAATTTTAACACATCCTGCGACTATCTGGTCAAGTCAAGAGCTTATGATTCGGCGAATCCCATCAATGACGAAGAAATTCCAACGGTGGAAGGCTCGGATAATTTTCACAGAGTTACAATTGACATGAACGCTCCGGATTCGCTCATTCAAACTCCGGCAGCCTTTGCTACGCTCAGTTCTTTATTGGGTACGGTAATTGCCGGCACAGCGGTTGATGCGCAAAGCGATGTCACTTTCGTCAAAATACGAATTTCGGATATTACTTCTCCCGCCACGCAATATTATAATCTCGGCGGAGCCGGCGGATGGGACTCAAATGCGGGTAACTGGCATAACACCAACCTCAAAACATCCGGCGAGAGCATTATATGGGATGCTGACGGACTGAACATTACAGACGCGATTTGGTCTTCGGGCCATAATTACAGGCTTGAAACATACGCCAAAGATTCTGCCAACCCCGAAAATGTCGAACTCAGTTATTCAACGAAGACTTTTACTTTTGACGCTTCGCCGCCTGTTTCAGCCGTCACATTCCCCGTTAATAACGCTCATTACAAGTCGGGCGCTTTGGGACAGACGATTTACGGAAGCGCTGTTGACGAGACTTCCGATGTGGAATATGTTTATGTGAGTATTCTTGAAGAAGGCACGACGAAATGGTTTAACGGCGCCGGTTTCCTTGCGGATACAGCAAGCTGGCTGGATACAGGGATTGTTTTAGGCGCCACCAACTGGAGTTATACAAACGCGGCGATTGCCTGGACGAACGGACAGAGATATCTTTTTAAGACATACGCGATTGATGAAATCGGGAACACTTCGCCTCCGACGGCGGGTTTGAGAATTGTTTATGATACGGCAGAGCCGAACACTTCTGTTACAAATCCCGCCAACGGTTCAACGAAGCAAAAGGACACCCTCACTCTTCTTTCGGGGAACGCTTCTGACACCTCACCCGGGCTTGTTAATAATGTAAAAATTTCTCTGATGATAAAAGACTATCCTGCTGGCGGGACAAATTATCACTGGGATGGTTCAACCTGGACGAATAACGGCGGAAGTGACTTGTGGCTTGCGGCCTCTTACACCCCGGACACGCAATCGGGTGTATGGTCATATTCTTTTACGGCGTCAAAATGGGTGACGGGAAAATATTATGAGTTGAAGACAAGGGCGCAGGACAAAGCGGGTAATCCCGAAACAAGCTTTGGGCTTTCAACTTTCAGAGTTGTAAAAGAAGCTTCGGAATTTGCTGTGAATGTTGTGGGCGCGGCGCCCGCCACAGCAGGGTCATTCTATGACGTAACGGTCACCGCAAAAGACAACGAAGGAAATATTGCTTTAACTTATGACAAAACGGTGAAGTTTGTCACAAAGGATACGCTCGGCCTTAAGGGGCATCCAGCCGCCGAATGGGCTGAAAGCGATATACAGACCTATGGGGTTGGCTTTGACACGTATACATTCCAACTTGCGGAAGAAGGTTATCATCTGTTCAATAATCTCGTGAGATTTAAGACAGCATCTTCAGGCGCGGGCACTCTTAAATTTGTTCTTGTTTATGATACAGCATCCGTCGCCGATACCGAAGCGCCGGATATTCTCGGGGAGCATAAGAACATTGTTGTAAATCCGAAAGCCGCCGACCGCATTCAGGTCGTTCTGCCGGGCGAAACGGCAGTTGCCGGCATAACTTCGGGTAAAACCGGAAGTCCGAGCCCCCAGACGGCCGGAGCGGGATTTTACGCGACCGTCAAGATTTGTGATGAATACTGGAATGTCACAACAGCCACAAACACAATAAACATTACAACAACTGACCCGAATGACACTAATCCCGGCAATAAATACGTTTCGGGTTCGACAACGACGCAAATCACGATGCTGACTGCCGGAAGCAGAGATGTTGAAGCGTTCTCAGTCGGCGGGATTTTTAATGATTTTAACAAAGACCATCCGTATAATAATTCTGTTACGGTGAACGCTGATGTGCCCACACGCCTCCAGGTCATTCTTCCGGGTGTGACGGCCAAGCCCGGCACTCCATCGGGCAAAGAAGGCACTCCGACGGCGCAGCCGGCCGGCGTTGAATTTACGGCGACTGTTTACGCGACTGATTCCAACTGGAATGTTAACACTTCCACAACCGTCTGGGCGGGTTTTTCCACGACCGACATTTATGATACGGAACCGTCAAGCAAATCTCTCGCAAGCGGTCAGACACAGGTAATCTTCAAGATGTATGAGGCAAAGGTGCAGACAATCACCGCGACGAATCTTGACAGCACGCTTCTCGAATCAAAAGCCGCCCTGACGATTAAGTACGGCGCGGGGCAGAAACTCCAGGTGCTTGTCCCGGGTGAAAATTACAAGCCGGGTTCGGCGCAGGGTAAAGATGGCGCTGTGCAGGCGCAGACAGCCGGAGTTCAGTTTACCGTGACGGCGCGTCTTTGCGACGATAATTGGAATGTTAAAACGGATTCGGCGGTTACCGTCAATGTGACGGGCAACGATCCTAACGGCGCTGACCCCACGCCTTATATGATTACAGGAGTTGGGCCGTTTAATGTGACATATAAAACGGCATGGCAGGGAACTGTTCAGGCGACATGGACGGTGACGGGGACTGCCGCGGGATGGACTTCCTACACTTCCGCTAAAATTTCCGTTAATCCGGCTTCCGTAAAACATCTGCAGGTTCTGTTGCCCGGTGAGGCGGCCTCTCCCGGCTCATCAACGGGAAAAACCGGCTCCGTTTCCACGCAGACGGCTGGAGCCCAGTTTATAATAACGGTGAAAGCCGTTGACGAATTCTGGAATATACAGCCCTCGTCCAATCCTATCGTCGGTATTTCGGTGAACAGCGCTTATTTTGAAAAACAGAGCAATCACGGCCTTGTAAACGGAACGACAGTTTTCTGGATGCTCCTCAAAGACGCTGAAAGAGACCCGTGGAAGATAACCGCTTCAACTTCAGACGGCAAATCTATTCTGCCCGATATGTCCTCAAATATATATGTGCAGGCCGCCGCGGTCCAAAAACTTATGATTCTCGCTCCCGGCGAAACTTGGAATCCCGGATCCAGCGAAGGCCGAACGGGTGTTCCGTCAACCAGAACGGCAGGCGTTAATTTTAATATGACATTAAGAACCGTGGACGCTTACTGGAACCAGTCAAATTCCGCCGTGAATGTAAAATTGACATCGACTGACCCGAATAAGAATGAAGTGACGGGAATTGCCTTCAATGGATTGCAGGCGCAAACATACGCTTTCAGAACGGCTAACAATTCATGGTCGGTGACCGTTTCAACTACGGCCGGAGAGAATTTTGCTTCTCATACGACGCAGAATATTTATGTTGCTCCAGCCGCGGCGAGCCGGCTTCTTGTTATTGCTCCCGGCGAAACATTCAACGAAGGGTCGGCCGACGGTAAAGATGCCGCGCCGATTAATCAGACAGCAGGGACTTCTTTCAACATAACTGTTATTGCTTGCGACGCTTACTTTAATAAAACAACAGTTGGACCCACGGTGGGAATTACAACCACCGATCCGTATGACAGCCATCCCGCCTCTAAGGCGCTTGTCGCGGGGGCCACAACTTTTGTGATAGATTTCAGAAAAGCACATTCATCATGGACAATAACGACTTCAAATGGCGGAGGCTATACCAATAACACTTCTTCGCCTGTTTATGTTAATCCCGGCACAGCGATAAAGCTTCAGATTCTCGCTCCCGGCGAAACTGCCGACGACGGCAATGTGTCAAACGGCGGGAAATCGGGTTCCGTCAATGAGCAGCAGGCGGGAGTGAGTTTCACGGTGACCGTTCGCGGCGTGGACCAATTCTGGAATTTACAGGAATCCGCGGTGGCGGAAGCGATGCTTACAAGCAATTATGGCGGAGATTACATCGTTCCCGTGTCATCGCCTTTGGCCGGTGACGGCTTGGCCGTGTTTGATGTGTCTCTTGTGAAAGCTAACACCACCTCGTATCTTACAGTTGATGATATAGACGGCATAGCGCTGGCGCAGTATAATCACGCGGGCATAAAATGCGTTCCGGGCTCTCCCGAGTATCTTATGATTCTTCTGCCCAATGAGACACAAACTCCTGCTGTAGAGCCAGGAAAAACTGGGCCGCCGACGGTTCAGACAGCCGGAGGAGAGTTTGTATTTACAGTGCTGTCTGTTGACAGTAATTATAACATAACTCCGACGACGGCAACGATAAAAATCGGTTCGTCCGATTCAAACGCTATTTTACCTTCGGTAAATACGCTGGCAAACGGAACGACAAGTTTTGCAATAACTTTGAAAACGGCGAACGCTTACAGAACGGTTTTCGCCGACGAATATAATACGGGCTACGGCTTTTCTTCCAATGCTGTTTCAACTTCAACAGTGTATCTCAATCCGGACAATCCCGTAAAACTCGCCGCGATTCTGCCGGGGCAGACCTACGGCCCCGGAACGCAAAACGGAAAATCCGGCGCGCCGTCTACCCGCACGGCTGGTGTCGCGTTTACCATAACGATTCGGGCGGTTGACGAATACTGGAACACAAACGCATCAACAGCTCCGACGGTTTCAATAACGCTTGAGGATGCCAACGCGTCGCCCCCCGCCAACAGAGTTCTTAGTAACGGCGTGTCAACATTCACGGTGACATTTAAAACGGCTGATAGTCTTGCGGGTAAAAAATGGACAATAACAGCGGCGGATGTTACAGGGGCGCTTGCTTCAACGATAACCGCGCAGGTGCCGGTAGTGCCCAACTATAACAATAAACGCCTGCTTGCTGTTCTTCCGAATCAGACAAGAACTCCCGGACAAAATCCCGGAAGAACCGGAACCGTTTCATGGCATGCCGCAGGCTCCACTTTCACTATTACGATTTATGATACGGATAATAATTTTAACCTGTGCGACGGCAGAGGAGGCGGAAATTATCCTCAGGTTGCCATCAATTCTACTGACGGATATGCTATAGACGAGGGGGATAAGTGGATTATTAACGGATTGCAGAATTTCTGGCTCAGTCCGAGAATAGCAAATACCACGCACACTGTTACCGCGACCGCCGCCGCTTATACGCAGAATATTTCTTCTCAATATGAAGTAAAAGCGGACACGAACGATTACCGCCTGATTACGCTTCTGCCGGGTATGACTTATAATCCGGGTTCGGATAGCGGTTATCAAAATTCTCCGAATTCACATCTTGCCGGCTCAACCTTTACGGTCAATGTAAAAGCTGTTGACAGGCACTGGAATCTGCTCAATACGAGAACGGACGCGGTGACGCTTTCCGTAGCGGACCCGAATGCCGGTATTCTCGTGAATCCGCAGTTCCTCGCTTTCGGCGAAAAGAATTTTGATATTGTGCCGAAAACCGTCGGCTCAACATGGACCGTGATTACATCGGCCGGAGGATATGTTACTTACAGAACGCCGCAGTTTGCAATAGTTCCATCTCCCGCGGTCAAACTCCAGGTTCTGCTTCCCGGCGAAACCGCCGTTCCGGGGACAGTCGCGGGCAAAACCGGAACGCCGGCCAATCGGGTCGCGGGCGAAGTATTCACGATTACGGTGAACGCCGTGGATGATGACTGGAACAGAAATAATCTTGACAATCCTCTTGTTGGCATTACCACAACTGATCTCTTTGACACCCATCCCGGCAATAAATATCTTACAAATGGAGCGACGACATTCATGATAACGTTTAAGACAGCTAACAGCTCCTGGACAATAACAGCAACGGATGGTGGCGGCGGACGGTTCTCGCCATATGCAACGGGTGTTTCCGCCGGGGTTTATGTTAATCCCAATACGCCTGTAAAACTGCTTGTTCTTCTGCCGGGCGAAACGGATGACCCCGGTTCCGTGCCGGGCTCCGCGCCTTTCGGAGGAAGCGAGGGAAAATCAGACTGGACGCCTGATAATCAGACAGCGGGAGCCGCTTTTACCGTCACGGTTAAGGCTGTTGATTCCTGGTGGAACATCAATAAAGCCACCTCGCCGACGGTTCAGATAACCTCAACCGACGGTAATGCCGATTTGA
>VMTI01000005.1 GCA_013791675.1 bacterium
AATAGATTTCGGCGAATCATTCGGTATTTTAACAACGGGTCTTTTTGTCCCGCTGGGCGCGGTTTTGCCTTATGTGTTTGCATTTTACCTTGTGTTTTCAATTCTTGAAGATTCCGGCTATCTGCCGCGGCTTGCAGTTTTAATGGATAATATTATGCACAAGATAGGTCTGCATGGTTACGGAATTATTCCTATGTTTCTCGGTATAGGGTGTAATGTCCCCGGTGTATTGTCAGCGAGAATTATGGAAACAAAAAGAGAAAGATTTCTTGCCGCGACGATTATGGCAATTGCCGTCCCCTGTATGGCGCAGATTGCTATGGTAGCGGGGCTCTTGGGCAAAGAAGGCGCGAAAGGATTCTTTCCTGTGTTCGGCACGTTATTTATTGTATGGGTGATTTTGGGAATGTTTTTAAATAAAACCCTGAAAGGACATGCTCCCGAATTATTTATAGAAATACCGCCTTACAGAATTCCTTATTGGGGCGCGCTTTTAAAAAAAGTGTGGATGAGAATTCTTTGGTTTATAAAAGAGGCTGTTCCATGGGTGCTTTTTGGTGTGTTTTTGATAAATATTCTCTATACGCTCGGCATAATTGACTTTATCGGAAAGATTGTCCAGCCGGTGGTTTCAGGTATTTTCGGGTTACCGGCAGGAGCGGTGGGCGCATTGGTAATTGGTTTTTTGCGTAAAGATATTGCCGTGGGAATGCTTGTTCCGTTACATTTGACATTGAAACAGCTAATTATAGCCAGTGTTATCCTGACAATGTATTTTCCATGCGCAGCCACTTTTGCTGTTATGGTGAAAGAATTCGGAATAAAAGGTATGCTCAAGGCGACTTTAATTATGATATGTTCCACCCTTATTGTCGGCGGATTGCTCAACGTGATTCTGTAATTTCAGTCCTTTCGGAGAATGCTTTCCCTCCGGGAAGGCGCTTCCTAAAAGGGTTGCTAATACTTAAACACAGATTTCGCTGACCCCCCCATATTTCAGGTGGTCTAATTCCTGCGAGACCATGATGAATGATTTTGTGTTATTTCTCAGGTAATCAAGAACTGTTTTTGTCTTGACATCGTCGAGGTCGTTTGTAGGTTCATCAAGCAGAAGGAGTTCCGGTTTTATTGCGATAACTGAGGCAAGGGCGGTAAGCCGTTTTTCACCGCCAGAAAGATGGAAGGTTATTCTGTCCTCAAAACCGTCGAGTCCGAGTATTTCGCAGGTTTCTTTGACTGTCTCCGCCGCTTCTTCCCCCTTTTTCCCGAGATTCAGCGGCCCGAACGCTATTTCCTCTCTTACGGTGGGGCAGAAGAGCTGATCATCCGGATTCTGAAAAAGATAACCGATTCTTCTTCTTACATCCGCGAAATCTTTTTCGGTATTACTGATTTTGGAGAATATTTCTATCTGGCCCGACTGTGGTTTCAGCAGTCCCATGATAAGGCGCAGAAGCGTTGTTTTGCCTGAACCGTTGCGCCCGAAGGATGAACTTTAGCATACGTTTTATGATGATATGTTTCCTGAAAAACCTGATAAGTGCCTATACAGGTTTCTTTTAGTTTTTTCAGATTCTCAATATTCATAGGCGAGGAGTTTACATTGACCCGGTGTATTCCGCCGTGACGGACTTTTGTGCTGTAGATGGTGTTTATGGTGTCGGTCATATAATTTATATCAGAAGAGGGGTGTTCGCCGTATACAACTATGAGTCTTCTGTGTCCGGTGGATATAAGGGTTTTGGTTTCTTCCTCTGTTTCTTTCAATGTGAGCTGGCTGCGTTTTTGAGCGCTGTTTTTTTTCTAAAAGAACAGTAGAGACAGTCATTTACACAGTAGTTGCTGAGATAAAGGGGAGCAAAAGTGACTATCCTGTTGTCGTAGACTTTCTTCTTTATTTTTCCG